>NZ_JBSRVI010000135.1:0-99764 GCF_055134445.1 Arcticibacterium sp. | reverse complement strand
CAGATTGAAATTATCGACTAACAATTCGGGCAACAATAGCTTTACTAGTTCTTCCAATTTTATAGATGTTAAATTTCTCCAAAATTCAGAATTTAACAGCTATCCCCCAACTTTTGTTCTTGGTCCATTACTAGAACCCTTCGACATTAGCTGAGGGTAAACCGCTATGATAATCTTGTTTAAATGTCTGATTTATTCCACTTTAAAACTCATTACGATTCTGCAATGTATAAACCGGGTTGAAGGAATCTGCTGATGTCTTTGACCTAAGGGTCAAAGGGTTTTGTAATAATGCCCGGGAAAGTGTTGTAATCCAATGAAAGGCTTTTAAGCCAGTTTTTCTTACAGTTTAGTAGCCAATGAAAATCGATTACTCCTTAATAATGGTTGGGTTCTAAAGTTAAATCCCCCGCCACAGTAACGCAGAAACTGTGTTAGTTAGTTTCTCAAATGAAAGAACTCATGTAGAGGTGTATGATTCTTAATTGGGGGAAATTTATTGCTTTTGAGACTTCTGCTAGCAACTAAAAAAGCTATTGCGTAGTTCAGGACCCATTCTGACTAATCACTTTCGTTTATCAACGAATAAGTTATGTTTTAGAATAGGCATTACTTATTGATAATTGAAGAAGTCCACATAATGACAGACTAAATCTTAGAGAATGCTCTATTTGGTCATAACTAAAAACAGGATTTAGCATAACTAAAAAAGGAAAGTACGAGGTAAAGCTGCTGGAATTGCTTGAAGGTAAGAAGCTATCCAATGCGATATTCTGGGGAGTGTTTATGCGTTTAAAGAGCATAAAAAATGTGTTAATGCAATCTCTTTTGAGGAGAAAACATTAACACAATTAGTAAGGATAAATTATTCTTTTCTTAAGGCTATTCTGAATCTTCTGTATGATGAGAATGCAATGCCAATAATAAGGAGAATGATACCAAGCCATAGTAGATTTATCAATGGCTTTTCAATGGCTTTTAACACAATATATTCTCTTTCGCTTCTGGAGATACCGAATGTAAAATTGCCAGTCAACGGGTCAATTTGGTTCAATTGAACTTTAAGACCCAATTCATTGCTTACCACAGGTTTGCTCCAAACTTGATTGTCTTTAATAACGAAAGTGGGTCTTAATAGTTTTTCACCATCCCTTTCTAATATTCTCAGGCTGGCCATGGCGGCGGCATCCCCTTCTTTTAAGACCATGCCATCTACTTCTCTTACACCAATAACATCATCCAAAATGGCAACATAATCATTTAAGAAGAATGTATCTCTTAAAGCCACTTGATAATCCATAGGAATAGTCCATTCACGTTCTTGTTCGTTTTGAACGTAGTTCACATGAGAATAGATGTCTTTATTCCAGAAGCGTTTGATATCTGGCGAGGCGACATTACCCATTTTCTCATTAATTTGATATCTAGGATACAAATTGAATTTATCGCCATTTTTAAGCTCGTAGCTTATTTGATAATAAGTATTCTCCGCCTCATACTTGACCGTGTCCGAACGATATTTAAGTGTGTCTGAGCCATCTACAATGTCTGCTCTTGCAATTCCTTTATAACCCGAACCAATTACGGGTTGTATAAATCTTTTTTCAATATAGCCAGGTACTTCTCTAACGTCAACAAATTGACCTTTATAGGTTAATGAAAAATCCGGTAATTCATAGGGTCTGTTAAGCCATAATAATACATTTTCTCTACTCTCCTTTTCGGAGTCCGAGAAAAGTTCTGTGGCTGTAGTGTTAATGGATACAGTTTTTTCATAGGCAGATGAAAACATAATACCTAGTAACATTAAGGCAACACCAATATGGCTTATGGCTCCGCCGGCTACTTTTATTTTACCACTGAAAAGGTCAATTAAGATAGAAGCATTGACCACAATAGAAAATATGGAACCTGATACTAAAATTACATATTTCCAATCATCTACTTTTGTCAGCAGTATGATTAACATGGATAAGACCATTGATATTAGCAGTGGGGTGCTTAAAGCTTTGAAACTCTCACCTTTAATTTTTTTCCACCAGAAATATTGAGCAATTCCCATTAAAATGACAGCGACAATGAAGAGCCACATTTGGAATGTGGTGTAATGTTCTATCTGATTGGATGGCAAGGCCATATTTAAATCAAATCCTAAAGATTCCGCCAAACTATTATAAACAGGAATGGAAGTGGTAATGATAACCTGAAATGCTGCCAATCCGAGTGTTAAAACACCCATGAAGAGCCAAAATTCTGAAGAGTATAAAGAGGCTTCCTTATCATCTCTAGGCAGTTCTTTCCATCTTAAAGCGGCCAAAATAATGGCTCCGAAGAGGAAGGTTAAAAGGTAGAGTAATAACTGACCTGATAGGCCTAAATCTGTAAAGGAATGCACTGAAGCATTACCTAAGATTCCAGATCTTGTTAAGAACGTGGAATATAGAATTAATATAAACTGGGCAATAATAAGGATATAGGAGTACTTTAAAGCAGAGCTGCTTTTACGTGCAAAAAAGAGTGTGTGAAAAGAGGCGACTAATATTATCCAAGGTACATAAACGGCGTTTTCCACAGGATCCCAGTTCCAATATCCACCAAAATTCAAGGTTTCGTAAGCCCAAACACCTCCCATTATAATCCCCGTTCCTAAAACTACCGATGCTAATAAAGTCCATGGAAGCGTTATCGAAAGCCAACCTGTGTAGTCTTTTTTCCAAAGGGAGGCTAGAGCCAGTGAGAATGGTACCATGGTGAGTGCAAAACCTAAAAACAGTGTAGGCGGGTGAATAACCATCCAATAATTCTGAAGTAGAGGATTTAATCCATTACCATCTTTAGGAATAAAATCTGGGTCTAGAGCCCATATTGGAGCTGTAGGGTTAACTTCCTGGAGTGTAAGAAATGGGGAGCTTCCTATTTTATATTCTGTAAAGAAAACCACGCCTAAAATCATGGAAGTTAAGAAGGCTTGAATCCCGGAAACTATCATCATGCTCGGAGAACCTAAAGTTAGGTGCTTGGATTTACTTCTGAATTGAAGGATTAGAATGCAACCGATAATGGAATTCCAGAAAATCCAGAGCAGAAAACTGCCTTCCTGGTCTTGCCAAAAGCATGAAATAGCATAGCCCAAAGGCAAACTCCAGGAAGTATTATCCCATGCGTAATGGTATTCGAAATAATGATTAAAAATTATCGTAAAAAGAGCTAGGCAGATACCTACCACAAAAACGGTATGACCTAGGAATATGCCATTGCCATATTTTTTCCAAAACGTCTTTGATTCCGTTTCTTTAGAGGCTTGCCAGTAGGCATAAGTGGCCATTAAAGAACTAATAAATGCCAAAATAGTAAGTATATGGCCAATGTTTCCTAAATAAGGTCGTAGCATGAAGTGATATCTCTTAAATTTACATCAAAGGTACTATGAAATGGACAATATGCTGCGTGGAAATGGATTGAATTCCACCTTTTTGTCTTCTAAATATCTCATGGCAATGGGCTGAATCTGAACTTTAGCGGATCTGACTAATTTTGAATTATATATTTCGTTTTGTAAGTATGAGAAAGCAGGCTTTAAATCTTTTTGTTTTTTATTTCTTTGCGTTTTCCGTGAACGCACAGGGACTAAACTTTGGCCATAGTGATTTTGGTATGGCAAGTTTGGAGGCTAAGAATAATAACAAACTTATCTTTTTGGATTTTTATGCGGAATGGTGCGGACCATGCAGGGCCATGGAAAATTCTGTGTTTGTAAAACAAGATGTCGGAAGCGAGTTTAACGAGAGTTTTGTTAATCTCAAAATCAATACAGACTCAAAAGAAGGGAAGGATTTGGTTGAAAAGTATGGGATAGAAGAGTATCCAAGCTATTTATTTCTTAATCATCAAGGAGAAATCGTTTCAAAACTTGTTGGATTTCAGTCTTCACATAAATTGTTGATTGAGGCCGTTAAGGCTAAGAGAGCTTTTGAGCACTTTATCCCGATAAGTACTTTAGACCAAACATATGAAAAAGGCTCCTCCGACCCTGATTTCTTGTATAAATACTTAAAGCGGAAAAGCTATGAAGAAGGTTCTCAGCCTACTATCTTAGACAGGTATTTAGAAGTTGTTCCCGAGAGCGAACTTCAAACAGAAAAGGTACTTTCTTTAATTTCAGATAATGTAACATCGGTGTCTTCTAAGGGTTTTTATGTGTTATCGGAGAGTCTTTCTAGATTCATGATGATGACCGAATCCCAGCAGAAAGCTATCATGAAAGGTATTTCTAATTCAAAGAAATTTACTTTTAGAAAAGCTGTTCAAAACAAAGACGATCAACTTTTCGATGTGCTTATTGACGCGGTACATGCCACCTCATACAGTATGGAAGCTGCTTTTGCGGAAGAAAGGCAGTTTAGGTATGATTATGCCAAGCTAACTAAAAACTTTCCACACTTTCAACTAATTGCACAAGAAGAAGCAACCCAAATATTGAGTAAAAGTTTGGAAGACTTTAATAAGGAGTCGGAGTTTACTATTTCTGAATTTAAAAGGATGGCTAAGGAGAGAGGTATTCCAGAATCCACCGAAAGATTTAAGTCTATGTTGGCCGGTTTAGAAAACGGTGCTGCTAAAGCTGCTTCTTTTCAATTGAATGATTTTGCTAGAGGTTACTATGAAATGGCATCAGACGACATGGATTTTAAAAATGCGATTAAATGGTCTGCTTATGCCATTAAATTAGATCCGACACCGGCTAACTGGGAGACGTACGCCTTTCTTTTGAAAAAATCAGGAAGAAATAAAGATGCTAGAAAAGCGATGAAACAAGCCCTGAAAATAGCTCAAAAAGCGGATTTAGAAACAAGCTCGTTCAAACAAGCATTTCAAAAAATAAAATGAAAGGAGTAATAGTTTTTTGTTTACTGACTTTAATTGGAGTTTTTGCTTCGGAGGGAATAGACTTTAAATTGGGAGAGACCTATGACTTTGAATCTATAAAGAAAGAGGCCGAAAATCAGCATAAAATTATTTTTGTAGACCTATTCGCTACTTGGTGTGGACCATGCAAAAAAATGGAGGCAGAGGTATTTAATAAAGAAGCCGTTGGCCTAAAATACAATGCCTCATTTGTGAATTATAAGGTAAACATTCAGAGTCCAGAAGGGGCTAAAATAGCAAGGCTTTATAATATAAATGCATACCCCACTTACCTTTTCTTAAAGCCAAATGGGGAAGTACTATATCGCCTTGAAGGCGTGTTTACGCCAGATGGAATGATAGAAGAGGCAGACTTTGCTTTAAGCTTAAAATAGATCTTCTGAGCGTTCTAGCATTAAAATAGAGCTTTGCGGTACTATAACATATTTCTCTCCTTCGTATTGGATTTCTATAGCGTGTCTTTGCAAATAAATAGCCACATCGCCTTCTTCTGCCTGTAATGGCATATATTTTACTTTTTCTTCTGTTCCTTTCCATGGCTCGTCTTCCACAGGATTTGGCAATGGATACCCAGGACCTACTTTTACCACATAACCACTACGCACTTCTTCTTTTTCTGTAACCGTGGGTGGTAAGAATAAACCTGAATTGGTTTTTCCAGAGTGATTTTTAGGTTTAATTAATATTTTATCCCCTACTACTTCTAGTCGTTTCAACTTATTATCTGGTGTGATTTCCATTTCTAAATATTAATTTTTCTCCTTCTGGCAGTTATTTGCCAGGTATCAACTTTGCGATTGTCTTTTATAACAGAAAGATCGTCGTGCAAGTTTACTGTAGGGCAAATATGATAAGGAATTCCATAAAAAACGTCTCCTACTTTTATTGACTCCCAGTTTTTAACTTTCAATACACCATGTTCTTCACTTTGCGAAAGCAACTTATAATCGGTCAAATTTAACAATTTCACTCTTTTGTCAATCGTGTTTTCTGCGGCTACAGATTTGTGACCAAGGTCAATGGTGACAATGTCTTCGGTAGGTTTTGAAATAACTCTGGTAACTAGCAAGACCGCTGCATCAAAACTTTGTTCTTCAATGTTTTCTTCATAACCCCAATCCCAAAATACGCAGGTTCCAGGGCTGGCTATTCGGTGAGAGTTTTTCAAATGAGAAGTGAAAGATGGCGTACCACCCGAAATTAATTTAATACCATTAAACTTTGTTTCTAGCCTAGCAAAGAGTTTTTCTACTTCCACAAAACCAGCTTCTACTTTGGTGTTTCTTTCGTCAAAAGATTTTTGATGAAGATGGCCATCATAAACATGGAGTCCTTTGAAACGCATGTTTTTGAAACTAGGGATTTGGGCTATTAGCTCATCTAAAACAGCTCCTAATTTAATACCAGACCTGTCCATCCCATTATTGATGTCTATATAAAAATCAATGGTGATATTTTGGACGATAGCTAAAGAATTTAGTTTATCTAAAGAATCAAGATTATCAATGATGGTGGATAATATGGTTGCTGGATAAGCCATTATAAGTTTTACGAGTCGCTTTCTTTTGGGACCAACCAATTGATGAGCTATCAGCACTTCAGAGGCACCTTGTTCGGCTGCTATTTCTGCTTCTGAAATGGTTGAGGCTTTGAAATTGACAATTCCAGCATCCACCATTCTTTTAACTACCTCAGGTGTTTTATTGGTTTTGACATGTGGCATAAGGTTTTCGACTTTGCCATTCACCATGGAAATCATTTTTTGGATGTTGGCATCCATACGTGATTCATATAAAACAAGGGATGGAGAATCTACTTCGTCAATGTTTTCAATGTCGTACCAATTCATGTATTCGAGGGTGTTTTGTTATTCAAAAGTAATATCAAATAGAAGGATAATAATTGATTGACTTCATTTTAATCAGAATAGTGATTTAATTGCCATTCGAATTTAAAAATGAATTTCATAGATGGCGAATTTATTGACAGGTATTCAGCAAATAGGGATTGGTGTACCAGATGCTGGTGCGGCTTTTTCATGGTACAATAAGCATTTAGGCTTAAATGTGCCAGTTTTTGACGACGTGGCGAGAGCGGAATTAATGACACCACATACCAACGGAATAGTAAGAGAAAGACGTGCTATTTTGGCGGTCAACATAGCAGGAGGTGGTGGTGCAGAAATTTGGGAATCAAAAGATCCATTACCAATAGCTCCAGTGGAGCAACCAGCTATAGGCGATTTAGGCATTTTTGCAGCTAAAATAAAGTCTTCGAATGTCTCTCAACTGGCCATGGAGTTGGGTCTGGAAACGGTAGCATCTCCTGCAGGAGCACCTTATGCTTGGATAAAAGACCCTTACGGAAATCAACTTCAAATAGTTTCTGATAACTCTTGGTTTAAAAAGAAACCGAATAATACAGGAGGTGTTTTGGGTGCTATCATAGGTGTAAGTGATATGGAGAAAGCTTTAACACTATATAAAGATACCTTGGGGATTTCTGAAGTGATTTATGATAAAACCGGCGTATTCTCAGATTTGAAAGGCCTTAAGGGTGGTGAAAGAAAAGTGAGAAGAGTATTATTAAAGAAAACGGAAACGGCAGACGGAGCCTTCTATAAACTTTTCGGCAACATAGAAATTGAATTGATACAAGCGATAGATTGTGCTGTCAATACGATAATGAAAGATAGAAGTTGGGGAGATTTAGGCTTCATTCACCTTTGTTTTGATTGTTTAGATATGGATGCTTTTAAAAAGAAGGCGTCTGATAGTGGTTTCCCTTTTACAGTAGATAGTGGAGGGTATTTTGGAATGAGTGATGCTGGTGGAAGGTTTTCTTACATTGCCGATCCAGATGGCACACTTTTGGAGTTTGTAGAAACACATAAAGTTCCTGTTTTTAAGAAATTTAATATTTCCATTGACCTAAAAAAGAGAGGTATGCGTAAGCCATTACCAAACTGGATGATTGGAACGCTAGGTTGGGGTAAGGTGAAACCATAAATGTCAGTTCCCTGCTCGTCCGATAGGCGAGGAGCGAAGTCCCTGCCTGTCGGCAGGCTGGGAAGACAGACTAACCTCTTCAAATATTAAAGCACACGGAAATTAGCACACGGATTCCACGCCTGCCTGTCGGCAGACAGTGATTTCGGGCAAAAAAGTCTATCGTCTAACATCTATTGTCTTAAATCTAGATAAAGAATGACCATAAAAGAATCTCAAGAAATAGTAGACGAGTGGATCAACACCATAGGCGTGCGTTATTTTAACGAGCTAACCAACACGGCGATTCTTACCGAAGAGGTAGGGGAGTTGGCCAGTATTATGGCTCGCCGATATGGGGAACAGTCAGAAAAGGAATCAGATAAAGATAAAGACCTTGCGGATGAAATGGCGGATGTGCTTTTTGTGTTGATTTGTTTGGCAAACCAAACTGGAATAGACCTGACAGACGCATTGAAAAAGAATCTGGAGAAAAAGACCAAACGTGACTTAAACCGTCATAAAGAGAATAAGAAGTTACAATGAAATCAACGCTAGGCACATCTTTTGAAGTCATTAAGAAAAAATGGCGGGTACACCTTTATATGTACTTCATAGGTCTTTTTATTACGGCTTTACCATTAGTTCTGTTTTACCAAATATTGGAAAAGGAAGCCGCTCATAGTATGATATTGAGTGAGTTGGTGCCAGACTTTAGCTTCATGATATTTGGTGACTTTATGGAAGCTTCAGGCAAAGCCTTTAAACATGTTTTTAGATATGGTTTATTGGCTGGTTTTGTGGGTTCCATCATCTATACTTTCTTCTCGGGAGGGGTAATTGACCAGTTGGCTAATCCAAAAAAACATTTTTCTTTCGGACGCTTCTTTAAGAAATCAGCTTCGCTTTTTCCTAAATACTTTGGGCTTCTGTGTCTAATCGGTCTTTTGCTTTTTGTGTTCTTTTTAGTAGGTGGCTTGGTCTTTTTTATATTCGCTTCTATAGCGGATGGTAGTACAGAAAGAGGTTATGTTTTATGGTTTATCCCGCCCAGTATTTTTCTTTTTGTGTTAATGTCTTATGGACTTTGCGTAGGGTTTTATGCTAAGGTATTCATTTATAAAGAAGGGCGAATAGGTTTTGTGAAGCCTTTTTGGGAAGCTTTTTATTATGTTTTTAGGCAGAAAAAGCCATTGTTTTACTTCTGGTTGACTATTGGCTTAGGTCTTGGTTTTCTATTGATTTATATGTTGATAGATAAATATATAGGTATGACTTCGGCTTTTACCATCGTTTTAATGGCAGTTTTTCAGCAGCTTTTTGTCTTCAGCAAGTTTGTTTTAAAGCATTGGAATTATGCTTTGGCTTTAGAGTACTTTGAGCAAGTGCCTGTTAATTTAGCTCCCCCAGTAATAGTAGCATAAGTCTTTGAAGCAGAAGCTTTCAAAAACGATGAAGAATCGGACGAAACCAAACTTTCTGACGAAGAAGAAGGTTCTTAATATATGGCAGAAGAAATCATTAATAGAGTAGCCACTAGTGGGCTGGTTAGTTTGGATTTAGAGGAGTATTATCATGCAGGTGAGCGTGTGGTGTATGACTTGAAAGACAACCTTTTTATGGACATGATTCTGAAAGAGAAAGACTTTAGGACTTTTCTGAAAGAATATGATTGGAGTCAGTACGAAGGTAAGAATGTGGCCATCACTTGTTCTGAAGACGTCATCATTCCTACGTGGGCGTACATGCTTTTGACTTTAAAGTTAGAACCAGTGGCAAATTGTGTGGTAAAAGGCTCTTTGAAAGATTTAGAAGTGAAATTATATCAAGAAGCACTTCTGAATATGGATTTTGAACAATACCGAGATGCTAGAGTGGTGGTAAAAGGCTGCAGCAAAGTAGATGTACCAGCCGAAATATATGTAGAAGTCTCTCGAAAACTTCAGCCTATAGTGAAGAGCCTAATGTTTGGTGAGCCATGCAGTACGGTGCCGCTCTACAAAAAGCCAAGATAATATGACCAACCGCAATATTTTTTAAAAGATTACGTCCTAGCTTTGTGAAGTAATTCAAAAGGATGCAGAATTTAAGAAAAATAGGGGCACTTAGCTTGCTGACTTTACTTCTGGTAAAGGCAATGGTGGTACCTGCTATCTTTTTCAATTATGAGCTTCGCAAAGATTTCATCATTGAAAACTTTTGTGTCAATAAAGAGCGTCCAGAGTTAAATTGTGATGGTCAATGTTATTTGGCTAAACAATTAAAGGCTGCTCAAAATCACGACGAAAATGAAGCAACTGCTTCTTTTGTGGATAAGCTTTTAGGTTTTGAGTGCGTATCTGATACTTTAGATTGGCACTTTTCTCTGACTGTTGCTAGTACAGCATTACAAGGGCTTATTGCTGGTCATCAGCATTTAAATGGGAGCGAACTGGCTTTCTCTATCTTTCATCCTCCGCGGCTTATTTCTTAATTATTTATTGTATTGACCGTTTGGCACTTCAAGTTTTGAAGCTGCTACGTGCGTCTATTCAACTATTTACTAAATTTTTAAGAATAACAATTGAAATGAAGATTGCTAACAAATTATATATTGGCCTTTTAGGCCTGTCTTTTTTTGCTTTTTCATGTGATGATAAAATGGATGTAGAAGATCCAAACGCTACCAATACGGTTCAACTAGAATTTGATAACAGATTTGGCTCTACGGACTTAGTCTTAGGAACTACTAAGGCTACTAATGCTAGCGGAGAAGAGTACACGGTAAGCACTTTAAACTATTTTATTTCTAACGTTAGCTTGATGTCAGACATGGGAGAAATGATTTCTTTTCCAGACCAATATTTCTTGGTAAAAGAGTCAGATACAGGTTCTCAATTCATCGATTTACCAGAAGTACCGAGCGGAAATTATGCTCATTTAACCTTCACAGTAGGTGTAGATAGTGCCAAAAGTGTTGCAGATGCTAGCGTTCGAACGGGTGTTTTAGATGTGGCATCTTATGGAGACGACAATATGTGGTGGAGCTGGAGTATGGGCTATATTTTCTTCAAAATAGAAGGAAATTCTGATGTGTATGATGCTAAGGGAAGTAATAAGTTTGCCTTCCATATTGGTGGTTTTGGTGGTTACGAAACACCTGCTCAAAATAACATCAAGGAGGTTGAACTGCATTTGAATAACGTAAAAGTAAGTGCTTCTAAGTCTCCACAAATACATGTGATTTTTGATGTTTCTAAAGTAATGGATGGTACGAATACCATCTCTTTTGCAGAAACTGCGGCTATTCATGGCCCAGTTCCAGGAGCACGAGTGGCAGCAAATTATGTATCTGCTTTTGCGGTAGATCACGTACACTAAAATATGAAAAAGCTAATCTGTTTAGCTGCTTTGGGTTCACTGTTGATGGCTTGTAATGGGTCATCAACAGTGCCAAACCCTGTGGAGGAAACTGGAGAAAAGCTGTTTTATCAGCCAGAGAATTTTCCTCAGCCTACCTATGATTTTTCTAAGAATCCGGTAACTGACGAGGGTTTTGAACTAGGTCGTAAACTGTTTTATGACGGTAAGCTGTCTAGGGATGGCACCATCAGCTGTGCAGAATGTCATAGCCAGACCTACGCTTTTACACATCATGGACATTCAATCAGTCATGGTATTGATGATAAAATAGGCACTAGAAATGCTCCTGCTGTTCAAAACACGGCTTTTATGAAATTGTTCTTTTGGGACGGAGGCGTTTTTGACTTAGATTTCTTTTCGGTGGCTCCTATTACTAATCCAGTGGAAATGGATGAGCAGCTAGGCAATGTCCTTGACAAATTAAGGGCAACAGAAGATTATCCTAAGATGTTTAAAGCAGCCTATGGCTCCGAAGAAATAACCACCGATAGGTTTCTTAAGGCTCTTAGTCAGTTTATGAACAGCTTAGTTTCGGCAAATTCTAAGTATGATAAATTTGTGAGGAATGAGCCAGGAGGAGACTTTACAGATTCGGAAATAGCTGGACTTTCTATTTTCAAAACTAAGTGTGCGTCATGCCACGGGACAGAGCTTTTTACTGATGGTAGTTTTAGAAATAATGGTTTACAGATTTATGCCAGAGACCCAGATTTAGGACGAGCTATTATTACCGAAAACACAGACGATAATTACAAATTTAAAGTGCCAAGCTTAAGAAATGTGGGGTATACGGCTCCATACATGCACGATGGGCAGTTTCTTTCTTTAAAGCAGGTATTAGAACATTACGATAACGGGGTTTACGATTCTAAAACACTAGACCCTGAATTAAAAAAAGAAGGAAAATTGGGGATTCCATTAACAGAAGATGAAAAGACTGACCTACTGGCTTTTCTAAAAACTTTAGACGACCCTACTTTCATCAAGAATACAGCATTTGGATTACCATGAGAAAATTAATTTTACTTTTTATACTTCTAGCCTCCGTTAAGGTAAGCATGGCCTGCGATATTTGTGGCTGTGCCAATGGAGGCTCTTTTATGGGCATTATGCCCAATATGAATCAACAACTAATAGGGCTTAGGTACTTTTCAAAAAGTTATCAATCACACATTAGTAGCAAATTTTTAGGCAGTGAAGAATACTTTCAAACTGCAGAGCTAAGACTAAGAACATATCCAGCAAAGAACCTTCAATTGATGGCGTTTTTGCCTTATCAGTTTAATGAGCAGGTATTAACGTATGATGGCGTAAAGAAGAGTGACCAAGGTTTTGGCGATGCCCGTGTGTTGTTATATTATAATGTTATAAACACCTCTATGGATTCGGCGTGGACCTTAGATTTTAATCATCAATTGCTATTAGGAGGAGGCGTAAAAGCCCCTTTGGGAAAGTTTAGTTTTGACACGTATGATGCCACGCAGGTGGCCAATGCCAATTTCCAATTAGGTACGGGCAGCTGGGATTTTCCTTTGCAGGCTATTTATACGCTGCAACATAAGAAAATGGGGTTCAACATGAATGCTACCTATCAAATTAACGGTACCAATAAAGATGGTTATCGTTTTGCCAATAGGTCTGTGATAGCGGGTACTTTTTTTAGAACCATGTACACGCAAAATTGGACCATACTTCCGCTACTGGGTATTTATGCAGAGCAGTCAGGCATGAACCAAGAAAATGGTATCAAAAATGAATTGACTGGCGGTTGGCTTGCAGCAGCCAATGTGGGAGTAGAAATATATACACCACGTTTTAATTTTAGCATCAATGGGCAGTTGCCGGTGGCTCAAAACCTTTCTGACGGCGAATTAGAATTTAAATCTATGTTTTCTATCGGTATTTTAAGAGCATTTTAAAAACCACGATTTCAATTTTAGTAAATTGGCACCGTGGAAAATCAAGAAAGAAACATCTCTCTTATCATTGCGGTAGCAGAAAACAGTGTTATTGGGAAAGATAATACGCTTATTTGGCGGCTGTCAGAAGATTTAAAAAACTTCAAAAGGCTAACTTCTGGGCACAGTATTATTATGGGTAGGAAAACCTATGATTCTATAGGGAGACCATTGCCAAAACGGCATAACATCATTGTCTCTAGAAATAAGGACCTTAAAATAGAAGGCTGCCATGTGGTACATTCTTTAGAGGAAGCTTATTCGTTAGCGATGGAACTCGATGGAAACGAAGAGATTTTTGTGATTGGCGGAGCCAATATTTATACACAAGCTTTGGCAGATGCCAATAGAATTCACCTAACCGCCGTACATGCCGAACCAGAAGGAGACGCTTTCTTTGACCTCAATTTATTAGAAGGTTGGGAAACCGTAGATTCTCGTTTCTTCGCCAAAGACGAAAAAAATCAATACGACTTTGTGATTTCTTTGCTTTTGAGGGAGGAGAGGTAGTACGGATTTAGTGTCAATTACTGAAGAAATGGAAAAAATACTAAATAAGGTTGTAGAGTGGATAAAAAGGGAAAAGTTCTCACTAATTATGGGTGGTATTTTATCATTAATTGCTCTGACTTGTACTACAATATTAGAAAAACGGAAAACGGCATATTTACATAAAGGTTCTAAGTATACTAAAGTAATTGTTGAAAAAGCATATCGCAGAAAGGGATTTTTAAATATCAACTACTGGTATCTAACGGATTTAGACACCATAAATGCTTCGGAAATTATAGGAGCAGATGATATGGATTATGGCTGGATTGAAAAAGAGGACATGGTTCGAGTCAAAGAATTAGATATTTTAGTTCAATTTTCTACTATTACTCCAGACTATCATAGAATTAGATGGGATTTAGTGTGTTCATTGGATGAATGCTTTGATGATTCCAAAATTAATATTTGGGATAGTATTCCCGAAGGTTGGGTAAAAGGGAAATATTGATAAGTGTAAAAGGTGTACTAAGAACAGCACATGCTTAAGTTTTCTATGTGTTGCGAGTATTTGAGTTTTAATAGCATGTTCAAATGCAGTAATCTCACTTACTAAAATCTGGTCCATCTAAGTAGTTCCATATTGTTTATTTAAAATTTTTGGGTAAAGTGTTTAACCAACGAACACTCTTGAATACGTCATTGCAACCTTTTGGCAAATGGCAAACAAGGTTTTATAGACTATTTCAATAGAATGCAGGAAGAGTATCCTGAGAAGTCTATTGCCTTTGTGAGGTGTATTGCCGAAGGCGATTTAGTTTCGCTGCATACGCATCAGACATGGCCTGGGAACGACCAATACGTAACCATGGATTTTTTCAGGTTTGATGAGAACGGTAAAATCTGTGAACACTGGGATGCTATTCAGCAAATTCCAGAGAAATCTGCCAACCCGAATACCATGTATTAAAGTTAGAGCCACAAGGATTCCTCATGGATCTAAAAGGTTCTAATTCAAATTATGCTGGCTTAGTCAATTATTTCGATTTTAGAGAATTCTAAAGTGGGCGGGTTAAAGCTCACGTTTGCAGTGGCTTCTTCTGTGTATAAAGCTGGGTCAAATGCCCTAGTGGAGTCCGAATTCACTTTTCCCCAAACTTTAATATACATTCCCGACTCTAGAAAATCTGGTGCTTCACAAGTTCTAAAACTAGGAGGGAAAAGTTCTCTGGCTCCTTTTACATAATACTTTAGTGTCGTCTTATTCTCTAAATAATCATCACCTTCAGCATAGTAAATATTGACATAGGTTTCTCCATTTTCAAGAAGACCTTTCTGCACTTTATATCTCGCACCTTCTACTGCTATAAATGTCTTTGCATTGCGTACATAACATTTTGATACTTCTTCCGCTGATACGGAATCCTTATCTCCACATGATACTAGAAAAGATGAAAGTGCTAAGATTGGGATTAGTTTTTTCATTGGCATGAAATAGTTAAATGGATTGAGGCAAAATTATTAAAGCCATTTTTAAAGTTATAAAAAAGGTATGTATCATATAAAAATGATTCTTTTAAACTTATTATATGGTATGGTTTTTACGATAGAATATTATTAGTAGACAATATTCAGTTGCTCCATTTTTCCTCCTCGGAGTCTGTTAATTTCATAATCTATTGGGAAGGTGCTAGTGGCATTTTTAGTCTTTTGTCGCTTCCATAAGATATGAACTGATGTTAGAACTCAGGCTTACTTGGCATATTATAATTTATGAACATCGAGCTTAATCAACCTACAGCTCTTAGTTTTGTTATTTGAGCAAAATGATGTTGCCCTAAGGGCTAAATCTTCTCTTTTCTCTAGTGGTGCGAAAACACATCAAATGCCGGTCTTTAAAACTAAGTTTGAAGTATCATTCTAATTCCTTTGACATCCTGAAAGCTTATTAAAATGCTTGTAAAATTTGTTCTGAGAATATGAATAAATATTAGTTATGGAGGCTAGATCTAGATGATTGAAGTTTTATCTATGGCAAAGATAGGATTTTGTAAAATTTAGTGGAATATTGTATAGAAATGTTCACTCATCTAAATTTCGATTCCTTAACCTATTTAACAAACTTATTATGATTAAAAAACTACTAATTATTGTGCTGATAATGGGAATTCTCCCGGTCATGGCACAGAAGAGAACGGTTTCCGGCACCGTTACTGATTCGGATGACGGCTCCACTTTATCTGGTGTAAGTGTTGTGATACAAGGTACCACTGTCGGATCACTTACAGATTCTGACGGAAAATACACTATAAGTGCTGCCAACGATGACGTATTGATTTTCTCTTTTATTGGCATGCAAAGCAAAAATGTTAAGGTGGCTAATAACAGTACACTTGATGTTACTTTACTTACTGATGCAAACCAATTAGACGCTATAGTTGTAACGGCATTAGGGATAAAAAGAGCGGAAAAAACGCTGACTTATGCACAGCAAACAGTAAGCTCAGAAGAGCTAGTTCGAACCAGAGACCCTAACTTCATGAATAGCCTTGCAGGTAAAGCTGCGGGTGTTGAAATAAAGAAAAGTAGCTCAGGGGCAGGTGGTTCTACAAAGGTTGTTTTAAGAGGCAATAAATCTCTAAGTGGTGACAGCTCTCCTTTATTTGTAATAGATGGTATACCAATGGCAAACAACCGAGGTAGCCAGCCAGGAATGTGGGGAGGAACTGATGGAGGAGACGGGCTTTCTGCTATTAACCCAGAGGATATTGAAAGTATCAGCGTTTTAAGAGGTTCTAATGCAGCTGTTCTTTATGGAAGTCAAGGAGCCAACGGTGTGGTTTTGATAACTACAAAATCAGGGGCTTCAGGAAAAGCATCGGTTACCTTAAATTCTGGATTTACAAATGAGCAAATTATAGAATTACCTGAGCTACAATATAAATATGGAGCAATAGGTAATGCAAAAGAAAGTTGGTCTACCACGGCAGGTAATTACGACGATACTTTTGTTAAAGACTTTTTTCAAACTGGGCATAACATGTACAACGCACTGACCATAAGTGGTGGTACAGATAAAACGAAAGCCTATTTTTCTTATGCCAATACCAAAGCGAGTGGTATTACACCAAATAACAACTACGCTAAGAATAACTTTTCATTCAAACAATCGACCAAGTTACTGAATGATAAAATTACTGTGAGTTCAAATGTTATACTTGCTTTAGAAGAAACGGAAAATAGATTGCCAGCGGGTTATTATTTAAATCCACTTACAGGGTTATACATGTTTCCAAGAGAAAGGAATTTCGATGATTATAAGGATAATTACCAGATATTTAATGAGAATCGTAATTTGAACCAACAAAACTGGTTTGTTTCTGATCATCATCAATCTAACCCTTATTGGATTCTAAATAACGAGCCCAAAACAAATGATTCTAAAAGGGTGATTGCCAGTATGAGCGTTGCTTATAATATTCTTGAGAATTTGACATTTCAAGTCAGAGGAAATTTCGATTATGCTAATAAGTTATTAGAACAGCAGCACGCAGCAACTTCCAACTCTACCAATGTTCATCCAAATGGTGCTTGGGATTATAACAAATATGACGACCAGCTGGCATACGCAGATGCAATTTTGACCTACAATACTGACCTAACAAAAGAATTAAGTCTAAATGCGGTTGTAGGTAGTAGTTATCAAAAAACTGATTATGGTGTAGGAGTTAATGTAGCCACAGGGACTGTTGGACTTTTATACCCAAATGAATTCTACTTTCAAAACCTACCAACCAATGTTCAGGTAAGTTCTAACACCAATGGAAGTGTTGTAAAGCAAGGCCTATTTGGTAACCTTCAGTTTGGTTTGAAAGAATTTTTGTTCCTAGATCTTTCTGGAAGAAATGACTGGGCGTCAACTTTGGCATTAACAGGAAATGATTCATATTTCTATCCATCTGTTGGACTTACGGGTATTGTGAGTGAAATGTTTCAAATGCCTTCTTTTGTTACATTTGGTAAACTGAGAGCATCTTATACGCAAGTGGGTAATGAGGTGCCGTTTAATAGAATATTCCCTCAAAATACCATAAATGCCGGTGGTGGGGTTGTAAGAAATACGGTAAAACCATTTTTTGATGCGAAACCTGAAATTATTACAAGTTTAGAGTTTGGTGCCGATTGGAGGTTTTTCCATAACCGTTTAGGCTTAGACTTTACTTATTATGATATAACAAGTAAAGATCAATTTATCCCAGTTCCTACTATTTCTGGAGAAGGTGGATACACCACTGAGTATATTAATGCTGGGGAAATTTCTAATAAGGGTATAGAACTTACCATAAGTGCAACGCCATATAGAACAAATGATTTTGAGTGGGTAACAGCATTTAACTTTACAAGAAACGTCAACAAAATAGTCGATATAGGACCAGATGATGACAAGTTTATTCAATTGGGCAGCTCAGAAGGTTTCGATTCTAAGTTAGTTGAAGGTGGTAGATTCAATGATATATACGTATTGAAATTTCAAAGAGATGATCAAGGTAGAATAATCTTCGATGGAGGAAAACCACTTAGAACAGCTACAACAGAACTCATAGGCAATTTAGACCCAAAGTGGTCTCTGGGTTGGAATAACAATTTCACCTACAAGAGACTTAATGTGGGTATTCTTGTTAATGGTAAGTTTGGCGGGAAGGTTTTCAGCCAAACTGAGTCTATGCTGGATGGTGCCGGAGTTTCATTAAGGACTGCAGAAGCACGAGATGCAGGTGGGGTTGTTGTAAATGGCGTGGATAAATCTACAGATGCTGCGATAACCTCTGTTGATCCTGAGACATGGTATAGAGCAATTGGCGATAGAAATGGAATTGGCGAAGCTTATATCTTCGATCGCACAAATATTAGAGTAGGACAGCTAAATATTGGATATGATTTAAACTTGGCTAAAATTAAGCTTCCAATTAAAGCCGCTAACCTTTCTTTCATAGGTAACAATTTACTTTTCTTATATAAGGTTGCACCATTCGATCCTGAACTAGCAATGAGTACTAATCAAAATGCTCAAGGTCTGGATAACTTTAATCTGCCCTCAACAAGAACTTACGGTCTAAACCTAAAATTAACTTTCTAAATAAGAAAACATGAAGAAGTTTATATATCTAATTGCGTCAGCTTTTGCGTTTGCAAGCTGTACGGACAGTTTTGAAGAGATCAATACCAACCCCTACCAGATCTCGACAGAATCATTAAAACAAGACTTTAATCACGTAGGATCATTTTATCCTTCTATGCTTGGTCAGATTTTCGGGAATCAAATTGACCATAACCTAACCAATGTGACTTATTCTCAACATTTGGCGACACCAACACCTTTTGTGGGTGGAGTTAATAATACGACCTATTACATACGTTGGAATGGGTATTGGGGTAGAGAGTACAATAATGTAATGGCACCAGCCAAACAAGTAATTGAGCTGGCTGAAAAAGATGGATATTCTGTATTTGTGGAGTGGGCGAATCTGATAAAAATTATTTCAATGTCTAGAGTTACCCTATACCAAGGCCCTATTATTTATACAAATTATGGTAAAACGGGTGCTGTAAAGTACGATAGTGAAGAGGTTCTTTACAAGGCTTTCTTTAGTGATTTGGACAGAATCATAGCCGAATTTAGCAAAAATAGTGCTTATGTAGGCCTTAATAATTTTGATGCCAGCTATGGCGGAAATGTGAGGCAATGGGCTAAATATGCGAACTCGTTAAGACTACAATTGGCCATGCGAGTGTCGAAGGTAGATCCAGCTCTGGCTAAAAAGGAAGGAGAAAAAGCTCTTGCTGATCCTGTTGGATTAATACTATCCAATGCAGACAACTTCAATATTTCTGGATATGGTGCTAAATTTCACCCTGCTCAGATTTGTTTCGAATGGGGAGATACACGTATGAGTGCATCTATGGAGTCTATTTTAATTGGTTATAAAGACAACAGAATAGAGAAGTATTTCGATCCAGTTTCAGACTTGTCATTAGTGCAGGATCATCCAGGATGGCCATATAAAGGAATTAGAAATGGAGCAACACTAGTAGCCAAAGATGATAGATTAAGTTTCTCAACGCTTGATATTACTTTTAATGACCCAGCTAAAGTAACCAAGAGAAAAGTGTTAAGTGCGGATGAGGTTTATTTCTTAAAAGCGGAAGCTGCATTAAGAGGATGGGTTGGTGCAGGTGATGCAAAATCAAATTATGAGTCTGGAGTAAGAGCTTCCTTTGAGTTATGGGGTGCAGGCGGCGTAGATGCCTATTTAGCCGATAGTAAGAGCCTTCCAATTGATTATGTTGATCCCAAAGCTCCTGCTGGAGTGAATGCCTTTAAAAATGCCATTACCAATACGGTGGCTTGGGACGAAGCGGCATCTAAAGAGGTTAAATTAGAGAAAATAATTACTCAAAAATGGATTGCTTGTTATACCAATGAAATGGAATCTTGGATGGATCATAGAAGAACGGGTTATCCAAAATTACCGCCGGTTTATCAAAATAGTAGTAACGCCGATTGGGGAACAATTCCTAAAGGAGAAATTTTAAGAAGGATGCCTTTCGTAATTGCAGAAAGAAATGGTAATCCGGAAGGTGTTGCTGATGCCACAGCCAAATTAAAAGGACCAGATGAAATTGGTACACGTTTATGGTGGGATACTGGTGGAGCCAATTTCTAAATTGAAGAAGTGAGTCTAAAAAAGGCATGTGTTTTTATAACACATGCTTTTTTTGTCTTTGTCCTAGCCCATAAAGAAGAGCATATTGAAAGCTTATTTCAATCGTAAATATTATTTTAGGTTCAATTGAACAAATCTTTGATTTAAGTGAAAAACTACCTAAGCAAAACGGCTATATACTTTTTAGTCTTATTCAATTTCTTATTCATTTCTTGTAATAGGGTGGATGACTCAAAAATGTTTTCACTACTCCCTAGTAACCAGACGGGTATCAAATTTAAAAATTTAATTCAAGAAACTCCCGAGTTTAATATCCTCACCTATGGCTATCTCTATAATGGCGGTGGGGTTTCTGTGGGTGATATAAACAATGACGGCTTGCAAGATATCTATTTCACAGGGAGCATGGTGGGTAGCAGGTTATATTTGAATAAGGGGAACTTTGAATTTGAAGAAATAGCTGAAAAGGCTGGCGTTTTTGCTGCGGGATTTTGGAATACTGGAACAACTATGGCGGATGTAAACGGTGATGGACTTCTTGATATTTATGTCTGTAGATCAGCGGCTAAAGACAGTCATAAAAGGAAAAACCTACTCTTTATAAATAATGGAAATCTTACGTTTACAGAAAAAGCGGAAGAATATGGGATAGCAGATGATGGTTATTCTACGCAAGGAGCCTTTTTTGATTATGATAAAGATGGAGATTTAGACCTTTATGTGCTCAATCACTCAATTCAAGAATTTGCCAGTTTTAGATCTGTAACCAATGGTTTAAAATCAAGAAGGGAGCCATTCTTTGAGGATAAATTATATAAAAATGAAAACGGAAAATTTATTGAAGTAGGACAAGAGGCAGGACTTACGGCTAATGTTTTGGGCTTTGGTTTAGGCATTTCAATATCGGATATTAATAATGATGGATGGTTAGATATTTACGTCTCAAATGATTTTAACGAGCAGGATTACCTATATCTGAATAATAAAAATGGAACATTTACCGAAAGTTTAGAAAACTATATTGGTCATACTTCCCATTTCTCTATGGGATCTGATATTGCCGATATAAATAATGACGGATATACTGATATTATGACGCTAGATATGTGGCCTGAAGGTAATATGCGTCAAAAGATGGTTTCTGGTCCAGACAATTATGATAAATACCAAATGCTCGTTAAAAATGGCTTTTACGAACAGAGTATGAGAAATATGCTCCATTTAAATAATGATGGATTGTCTTTTTCCGAGATTGGTCAATTTGCTGGAGTAGAAGGAACTGATTGGAGTTGGTCGACTTTATTTTGTGATTTGGATAATGATGGTTTAAAGGATATTTATATCACCAACGGGGTGAAAAAGGACTACACAAATATGGATTTCATGAATTTTGCGGTCCAAGAAAAATTGAATGAGAACAAGACCGGAATTCCGATGTCAATTGACAAACTACTGGAAAATATACCTTCATCCATTGAAGAAAATTATACCTATCGCAATAATGGTGATCTTACTTTTTCTAAAGTAAATAAGGATTGGGGTTTAAACCAGAAATCACTTTCAAACGGAGCCGCATACGCAGATTTGGACAATGATGGTGATTTGGACTTAATAGTAAACAATACAGATTCTGAAGCTTTTATTTACCGAAACAATAGCGAGAAACTGACAGCGAATAATTATTTGAGAATTAAACTCATAGGGGAGGGAAAAAACACCTTTGGTGTTGGCTCTAGAGTGGAGCTAAATTTAGAAGACAAAACGCTTTCTCAGGAACTTATGCCAACAAGGGGCTTTCAATCTTCGGTTTCTTACGATTTAGTCTTTGGCCTTGGGACTCAAAAAACAATTAAGCACCTAACTGTTATTTGGCCCGATGGGCGTAGGCAAAAATTAAGTAGCCAAAAGCCTAATCAAACCATAACTCTCAATCAATCTAATGCTTTAATTGACGGAGACGAATCCCCTAATTCAGGAAAGCCTTTGTTTGAAGAAATGACAAAGTCTCTTTTTGGTTCTTTCATTCATCAAGAGAATGAATATATCGACTTTAATAGAGAGGTCTTGTTACCCCACAAGCTTTCAACTCAAGGTCCTAGAATGGCCGTAGCTGATGTGAATAATGATAACCTAGCCGATGTGTTTATTGGTGGAGCTAAAGGGTATAGTGGAACACTTTTCTATCAAACCAGCAGCGGAAGTTTCGTAAAGCAATCCAATTTATCTTTTATGGAAGATAGTGATTGCGAAGATGTTGGCGTATTGTTTTTTGATACGGACGGAGATGGCGATCAAGATTTGTATGTGGTAAGCGGAGGTAATGAGGTGGCGGTTAATTCTCCTGAATTACAAGATCGATTGTATATAAATGACGGGAAAGGTGGCTTTAAGAAAAAAGCTTTACCTCAAATGTTCATAAGTGGTTCTTGCGTAAAAGCCGGAGATTATGATTCAGATGGCGATTTGGATCTTTTTGTTGGCGGTCGTTTGGAGCCTGGTAAATACCCTAATGCTCCAGGTAGTTATATGCTACAAAATGATGGAAAAGGTAACTTTAAAGACATTACGTCTGACGTAGTGGGTAGTGGGTTTCAATCGTTTGGTATGGTTACGGATGCTATATGGAGCGATTTTAATGGAGATAGCAAGGTGGATTTGATTGTTATCGGAGAGTTTATGGCTATAAGAGCTTTTAAGAACAATGGTGGAAAAATGAAAGAAATCCCATTGGGTTCCGGCTTAGGTGATTCAGAGGGTTGGTGGAATACCATTAAAGAAGGAGACTTTGATGGTGATGGAGATATGGATTACATTTTAGGGAATTTTGGACTAAACTCCCAACTCAAAGCTAGTATAGAAGAGCCTGTAACTTTATATGCCAAGGACTTCGATGGGAATGGTTCTATTGATCCAATTTTGTCCAATTATTATTTGGGGAAAAACTATCCAGTATTTTCCAAAGATGATCTCAGCAAACAACTTGATTTTGTGAAATCGAAATACGTGAATTATTCTGCTTATGCCGATAAAGAAATAACGGATATTTTCACTTCGAAAGCGTTAAAAGAAGCCATGACTTTAAAAGCTAAAACTTTCGCTACGTCCTATCTTGAAAATTTAGGAAATAATAGATTTAAATTATCAAGTTTACCTTCCGCAGCACAGTTAGCTCCTATCCATGCCATTAGCGTTTTAGATGTCAATAAGGATAATAAATTGGATCTTATTTTAGCAGGAAACTTTTATGGAACTAGAGTTAAGTACGGTAGATATGACGCGAATAAAGGACTTGTTCTTATAGGAAAAGGTGATGGCCAATTTGTTCCGCTTAAACTTGAAGAAAGTGGTTTGAATATTTCAGGAGAAGTAAGAGATGTTCATTGTGTCAAATCTTCCAATAATAGCCTAATCTTACTTTTTGCTAGGAATGGTTTACCAATTACAACTTACATCACTGCAAATTAAGCACTTTGCTCTTTCTCGTAATTGACTATTCTCTGGATAATCATATCCTGTTCAGCTTCTGAGTCTGTTAATTTAAGTGCTATGTGGTAGGTACTAATGGCTTTTTTAGTATCTCCAGTTTCTTTAAGGAGTTGTGCTCTAAAGCTGTGATAGAGGTAGTAACTATCTAACTCTTTAATTTTATCCAGTTCTTTGAGGGCTTTTTTTGCACCATGAATTTGGTGAAAAGGCACCAAACGATTGAAAGCCACTATAGGCGATTTGTTACTTTGATAGAGGAGGTTGTAAAGCGTCAAAATGTGCTTCCAGTTCGTTTCTTCAATACTTGTTGCTTTGCAATGCTCAAAAGCAATAGCGGCCTCTATATGATAAGAACTAAGGTTTTCACCAGCACTTGCCCTATTCAAATATTGCATGCAAGGTTTATGAGTTCTTTATTCCAAAGTGTTCTGTTTTGATGTTCTAGTAAAATGATATTGCCCTCTGGGCTTAACCTGCTTTCTTCTCTTGCCGCATGAAAACACATTAGTGCCACTAGAGCCATGCCTTCTTGATTGATGGTAACTGGGCTGTCGGTAATTAATATACCCAGCATAAGGGCATTATGAATGAGGTCTTTTCTTATCAGATTTTTATTACTGCTAGAGTTATAACCTTCGTTAAAAAGTAAGTAGATGGCATTTAGGACCTTTGATGTTCGCTCTTGAAGTTTTTCTTTTTCGGGCAGTTCAAACTTTGTTTTATGCTCTCGGAAAAAGGTCTTAGCTCTATAAAGTCGTTTAGAAATGGTGTCTTCTGAGGTCAGAAATGCTTTGGCTATTTCTGGGGTACTAAAACCGCAAAGCGTTTTCAAAATCAAAGCTATCTGACTTTCTGGGCTAATTTCGGGTGAACAGCAGATATACATCATTTTGAGCTGCTGGTCTTCAATAAGTTCCTCTTTCCAGTAATTTTCTAGGCTGTTATTTATGGTGTATTCTGAATTTAGAAGTTGCCTTTCGTTTTCTGTAAAGTCAAAGCTTTCGCTGTGTTTGTTCTTTCTAATCTGGTCAATGGCCTTATTCTTTGCCACCCTAAAAAGCCAAGCTTCGGGTTTGTCGGGTACTCCTTTAATTTTCCAAGTGTTTAAAGCTTGAATTAGGGTGTCTTGTACCACATCTTCTGCTAATTCTAGATTGGCTAGGCCAAATATATTGGTCAGAACAGCAACCATCTTTCCAGCTTCTTGCCTGAAAAGATGGTCTGTTAACTGTTCAATATTTGTGCTTGACGTAGAGATACTATTCCGGTATTACATATTCATTACCTGAATTTCTCTTACTTCTACATTGCCTTCTTCAAATTCTAGAACAGGGCAATCGTTGGCAATTTTCACTGCAGCATCATAATTAGCTGCTTTGCAGATAAGGTAGCCACCTACCATTTCTTTGCCTTCCATAAATGGGCCGTCAGAAACTACTTTGTCTTTTCCTGCTATAGTTTTACCCGTTTGGTGTAAGGGTTCAGCTCCTAACATTAAACCCTTTTCTGATAAGCCGCCCATCCAGGTAAACCATTTTTGCATGTGAGCCTGTTGCTCTTCTGGAGATTGTGTTGCCATTTGACCGTCTCCGCCTCTAAATAATAATAAGTAAGTGTTCATGATTGTTGTAATTTTTTGTTAAACATCGTTTTCAGGTTTAAGACGAATTCAGATGCTTTATTTGGACAGTGAAATAAGATTTATTTTTGAAGTTTATATAATATACCTATTATTCAGTAGGTTAAGGTATGCTTTTTTGATTTGCTAGATAGTTTTCTAAAATTTGAGGCCATATCTCGTGTTTAAAATTAAAGAGATTTAAATACCTGCTTCCAAAACTCCAAAACTAAATTGTCATAATCAGCTTTTCTAAGCATTTTTGCTAGATGAAATTAAGCGTTGTAATTCCTGCTTATAATGAAGCGGAATCTATTCCTGAAACCCTGAGGTCTTTACACAGTTGTTTGTCGAAGCATAATATTGACCATGAAATATGGGTGACCAATGATAATTCGAAAGATAATACGATAGAAGTTTTAACAGAGCTTCAGAAAGAAATACCAACACTGGTTTTTGAGACCAACGAAGGACCAAACGGTTTCGGCTACGCTGTAAGATATGGTTTGGAAAGGTTTACTGGTGATTGCGTAGCAGTTTTTATGGCTGATATGTCAGACGACCCTGAGGATTTGGTCAAGTATTATAGAACCATGCAGCTAAAGGACGTCGATTGTGTTTTTGGTAGCAGATGGATTAAAGGTGGTAAGGTGATAGATTATCCAAAGCACAAGAGGGTAATCAATAGGATGGCCAATTTTATTGTTAAAATGTTGATGAGAATTGACTACAATGATACTACCAATGCCTTTAAACTGTATAAAAGAGAAACCATGGATGGTCTTAAGCCATTTATGTCGCCGCATTTTAATCTGACTATTGAGCTACCGCTCAAAGCGATGGTAAGGGGTTATTCTTACGCTGTAGTTCCAAACAGTTGGACTAATAGAAAGTACGGCGAGTCGAAACTGAAAATAAAAGAAATGGGTAGCCGTTATTTCTTCATTTTGATGTACTGTTTTATTGAAAAATATTTCTCTCGAGGTGACTACATGAAAAAATCCTAAATCTACAATAGTATATGCAGTTTTTAAATCCAGGGCTTTTATGGGGTTTGTTGGTGCTAGCGGTACCAGTGGTTATCCATTTGTTTAATTTCCGTAGAACCAAGAAAGTGTATTTTACTAATGTAGCTTTTCTAAAGAAAGTAGAAACCGAAACTTCCTCTTTCAGAAAGCTCAAGCAATGGCTCATTATGGCAGCCAGAATGCTCTTTTTAGCGGCCTTAGTTTTAGCTTTTGCTCAGCCTTTTTTACCTGCTCAAAATGGGTCGAGTTCGAATTCGAGTGCTTTGGGAATAAACGGATTGTATCTGGATAATTCCTTGAGTATGCAGAATACCTCAGATAATAAGCGTTTCATTGATTTAGCGGTAGTTAAAATTGACGAACTTCTTTCGCTTTTTAAAAATCAACAGAATATTCAGTTAACAACGAATGACTTCTCTGGTGAAGACCAGTTTGCCAATAGTGCCACCAAAGTAAAGGATAGATTAACGGCTGTGAAGTTTTCTCCGGAAGCAAGAAGCTTAGCAGCCATTTACAGAAGGCAAGTGAGCATGGCAGAGAAAGAAAGTTCGGGTTCAGAAAATAATTTCTTTTGGTTTTCCGACTTTCAAAAAAGTACTTCAGGAGATTTAGCTCAGCTAAAGACGGATAGCCTGAACAAGATCTATCTAGTACCAGTGCAGGGAGAGGTTTCCAGGAATGTTTTTGTGGACTCCGTTTGGTTGTCTTCACCTTTCATAAGAGAGATGCAAAACTCTTCTGTTAATGTAAAGGTGTATAATTCGGGTAATGAGACAGTAGAGAAAATGCCTATCAAACTGATGATTGATGGTGTGCAGACTTCCACGTCTTCTGTGACGGTAGGGCCAGAGAGTTATGCTACGGCCAGCTTTAATTTTACGGTTAGAACTAAAGGGCAGCACAAAGGCTCTGTCAGTTTTGATGATCAGCCTATTACTTTTGATAATGAGCAGTATTTTGTCATTGACGTTTCTCCGGCCATTAATATCTTACATCTGTTTCAAGAAAAAAGCCCCTCTGATTATGTGGCTAAACTTTATGACGATGATAGCCTTTTTAACTTTGAGCAATTCAGCATTAGAAATGTCAATCTTTCTAGGGTTTCTTCCGCAGACTTGGTGTTGTTAGAAGGAGCTTCAGTAATAGATGAAAACTTGAGGAATGCACTTCAGACTTTCGTGAAAAGTGGCGGTAGTTTGATAGTTATTCCTAACACTCGTCCAGATATTTTATCTTATCAAGGGTTGGTTTCCGGATTAGGTATAAATACACTTACAGGTATCATGGACAGTATTTCCGTGAATAACAGGGTGGAGCTGGAAGTCCCAGACAAAAACCAGTCTTTCTTTTCTGATGTGTTTGAGTATTCTTCCTCTTCTGTGGTTTTAAACTTGCCATCCACGCAGCCGGTTATTCAGTGGACAGGCTTGGGAGAACGATTATTAAATCTAAAGAGTGGAAAGTCGTTTTTAAGTAAAACAGACTTTGGTAAAGGTTCTTTGTATTTATTATCATCCCCATTACTCAGCAATTACGGGAATTTTGCAGAGCATGCTCTTTTTGTGCCTACGCTTTTTAAAATAGCGGCCTTAAGTATTAAACCTCAAAAGTTGGCCTATAATTTCAATGAGGGTACATTGGTGATTCCGTTTCCTAATGCCCCAAAAAATGCCATTTATAGTCTAAAGAAAGGCGATTTTGAGATATTACCTATACAGAGAGTAAGAGGAAATAACCTTTTATTGGAATTGCCTTCTTCTGCAGATTTATCGGATAACCAGGAATTAGAATCGGGCTTTTATGAATTAAAAGTAGACGGTGTAACCAAAACCGTTTTAGGGCTAAATCACGACTCCAAAGAGTCTAGAATGGGAAACTATACGCCAGATGAACTAAGAGAAGCATTTAAGGGAATGTCCAATATAACCGTGTTTGACAATGTTCAGGATGGCGATTTTATCAGCACTTTTGCGGAGCAAAACTTCGGGAAACAGCTGTGGAAATATTTCTTATATGCTGCATTGGTGTTTCTTCTTATGGAAGTCTTAATGGTTAGGTTTATGAAGGGCTAATGCTAGGATTTTCTGAACTTAGGAATTAACATAGGCGTCTCAGATTTATATTTAAGGTATTGGTCTCCATATAGTTTAATGAGCTTTTTCTCTTCCCATTTTATGCCAATCAATATGTAAATGGTATTTGCCATGCAAAAAGCCAAGTTCAAATATGTATTACTAAAAAGAAACCAACCCCAGAAAATCATTAATGTGGCCGTGTAAAGTGGGTGTCTTACTTTACTTAAAATGCCATTCGTTTTGAAAGGTTCGGTATCTGTAGCGGAAAAAGTAAGACCAAAGAACATTTTAGTGTCATAGACCTTAAAGGCCTTTCTGAGTATGGCTAAGCCTAATCCAGCCATAACACCTCCGGCTAATCTTATTTCTCGGTAGTTTTCCCATACATTTTCCGAGTCTGTTATAAAATGAAAGTATAGTAATGGAAGCGGTGTAATTACGGCAGACAAAACAAAGAAAAGTCTATATTTTCTAAATAATGAAGGTAAATGTTGAGCTACAAAACCCTTAGCCTGAGTACTAGCCAATAAACTATGGAATAAACCATAAGCTAGCCAGCCAAAGAAAATCAATAAAGTAGGAAGTGCCAATTTCAAATCTTTTTTTTGACTTGAAATTAGCACTTTTAAATGGAAGATGATATCTTTTAATCTCTGCTTACATGACTAGCACCACTGGTGTCGGAATCCAAGTCTTTAACTTTTCCGAAGGAAGCATGGCTAGCACCACTGGCTTCTACATTAGCTCTGCCTACAATGGCTTCTTTTGCTTTGAGGTGGCTAGCACCAGATAAATCCACGTTCATTTTTTCTATTCTTCCTTTTATTTCTATATGAGAAGCTCCAGAAGCATCTACATTTAACTCCTCAGTTTCGACGGCTATTTTTGCTTTGGCTGCACCAGAAACATCCACATTTAAGTCATGCAGACCCTTAAAGGGATATAAGCTGAGCTGGCTGGCACCAGAAAGATCTAAAGACTCAATGTCTGGCATAGTGATGTATATTTTTACTTTTCCTCTGCTACCGGTGATATTGTCCCAGAAGTTCCAGTTGTTATTAAAACCAATGTTTAATTCTCCATGGCTTACGCTCACTTCTAGATCTTCTAAGTCTTTTTTCTTTTCTGCTAAAACTTTTACGCTGTATTCGCTAGCTTGTTTTACCCTTACCTCAAAAGACCCACCTACGTCAATCGCATTAAAATTGCTGAGTTTGTAACTTCTTTTGAACCCGTCTTGGGCATAAAGATGTGAGCAAATTAAGGTAAGGAGTAAAATTAGCTTTTTCATAATAATAGTTTTGTTGCAGGTTAGATGCATCTTCCTTAAAGATGGTTGCAGTTAATCTCTATTTACAGAGCTAGCACCGCTAGTGTTTGAGCGTAAAGAGCCTACTTTTCCAAAATCTGCATGACTGGCTCCACTGGCATCCACATATGCTCTTTCTATTTCAGCACGCTTTCCGTTAAATCTGCTAGCCCCAGAAAGGTCAAGTTCAATGTCTTCGGCTGTGCCTCTTATTTCTAAAGTGGAAGCCCCAGAGGCATCTACTCTCACTTTTTTGGCTTCTATATCTAGTTTGGCATTAGATGCTCCGGAAAGGTCTATGTCTAAATTATTTACATTTTCAAAGGATAGAACTTTGATTTTCGATGCTCCTGATATATCAAGAGATTCAATGTTTGGCATGGTAATGTATGCCAATACTCTGCCTCTGTTCTCGAAAAATCTATCTTTGAAATCAATATCTAGCTCACGGCCATTGAGTTTGATATTTAGATCTTCAATATCCCTTTCTCTTTCTGCCATAAACTCCACATTGAAAGTGTCCCCTTGCATAATTAAAACATGAAAAGATCCTCCCACTTCTATTCCATCGAAGTTTTTTATGTCAAAAATACGGTTAGGACCATCTCCCATACGTTCGAAATCTCTGTCATTGTCGTTATAATCATAATGGCTTCTGTTATTAAACGCCTTTTGAGCATCTTCGTCTAAAACCTCGCAGCCCTCGCATTCTAATTCACCATTGCTATTAATCTTAAAAATAAGGGCATCAAAGTCGTTTCCATCTAAACCATATTTTCTTTTTAAATTCCAGTTGTCCTTTAATAGATTACTGGCGAATTCATTGCTCATGTGTACTCTTTGGCCAACCGGAAGCTTGATTTCTACATAGACTTTTTGATTTCTAAAGCCTGTGTTTTGGTCTAGTCTAGCCCTTTCATCGAAAATTAATACAGAATCTTTTTGAACGATGTTATAAGTGAGACTTTTGGCATTCTCTTTGGCTATTTCTCTCGTTCTTCCAGATGCAGAATATTTTCTTTCAACACTTACGTCATTATTATCAGATTCTAATATTCTCACTTGGGTGTTAAAGTCGAAATCGTTATCTAAGTAGTTGTTATTGGCATCTAAATAAATAATATCACTAGTGAAGCTATAGGTTTCATTCTGGGTTACAAATGCATTTTTAGCATAGTTCATAGAGTATTTTCCACCATAAATAGCCAAACCTACTAAACCTAGTAACCAAAGCCCAAGTCCAGTCAACCAGAAGTTTCTATTTCCGAGCCTGTTGTTGGTGATAAGAAAAATGCCTGAAATTAATATTCCAATAGCTGGCAAGGCCGTAGCTAGGAATAAAAAGATACCAGCTGAAGGATCTAAATCTCTGGTGAATAACGCAATGCTATCATTTTGAGAAAACCAGGAGTGCTCGGTCATGAGTCCGAAAAAGGCTCCTGTAGCTACTACCGCAGAAACGGTTAATCCCAATCCTAAAACACTTAAGCCAATGCCTATAAAAACTCTAAAGACGGGGCCTAGCTTAGAAAGCAAATGACCAATTCCTTGAAATAGCTTTCCTAATATTCTGAAAGGCAACAGTAATAGTGTTGTGAGGGTACTTTCGTTACTAACGTTTGGGCTAGAAGAATCAGAAAGGTTTTGTTTAATATTACTATCAATGTTTTCAATAGTAACAGGTTCGCCTTTCATTTCCATTTTCTGGGTTAAGCTTTGAGCTATTGGTGAAGCCACCCAAAGTACCAGGTATGCTATTATACCAACGCCAAAGAACGCTACACCTACTACAAAAACGACCCTGATAAGTGCCACATCCAAGGAAAAGTAAGACGCAAGACCACTGGCCACACCGGCGACTACTTTGTTTTCGCCATTTCTATAAAACTTCTTAATGTTCTCTTGTTCCTCGAGATTTTCGCTTGCTGGGAAGGCTATCCAGCAAATGATATAGGCAAGTACAAAGAATCCTCCAATGCCCGACTCAATTAAGCCTAAGGCTGCTACTAAAAAGATAACTCTAAACCAGACGACGTCCACATTGAAGTGGTTTGCCAAGCCAGCCAGTACGCCACCAAGTGCCTTTCTTTTGGTGTCTCTATATAATTTTTTAGAGGCTTTTCTTTCTGATTGTTGCTCAGATTTATTTTCAGTTTTTGTGTTGGTTTCCGCAGAGAAGGCTTCTTCTTCCTCCTCTTCAATAGCTTGGAAATCGGCTACGGTCCCCATGCTGGCCATGACCTTTGCCACATCTTCCGCTCCAATGACAGGAAGCTCCTCGGGTTTGTTTTTGCCGATGAACTTCTCAGCAACTCTGGCTTCAATATCAGCTACTATTTCATCGCTACTTTCATAATTGGAAAAGTATTTTTGAATGGAGCTGAGATAGCCGTTTAGAATTTCGTAAGCATCTTCTTCAATGTTGAAGACCACTCCCGATATATTTATTTGTATTGTCTTTTTCATAACTAAATAATTGATAACCAGTATTATGGTGCTTATTTCTTCTTAGATGTAATAGTTTTTACAGATGCAGATAAACCTGCCCAAGTGCCTTCTAAGGCTTGTAGAGAAGTTTCTCCACCTTCTGTTAATATATAGTATTTCCTCGGTGGCCCTGAGACTGATTCTACCCATTTATAGTCAAGGAGACCTGCGTTTTTTAATCGAGTAAGTAGGGGGTAAAGTGTGCCTTCCACTACCATCATTTTGGCTTCAATGAGCTCATCTAAAATTTCGGAAGCGTAAATCTCGCCTCTCGAAATAATATGCAGAATGCAGTATTCTAAAATACCTTTTCGCATCTGCACTTTGGCATTCTCTATTTTCATTCGTTTTTGATTTTTAAAAGATGAGACACGGTGGTCTCACCTTCTATTATTGTTTCTAGATTTTTCATAATTGTGATACAAACATAATGGAAGGTACTTGGTTATGCAAGATACTATATGAATTATTTTTCGTATTTCGGGATAATAGGTTTTAAAGGGAGTTTTAGTGGTAGATTTTAGGACTTTGGAAGCTGAGGTTTTACGTTTTGGCCTTATATTTATAAAAACAACCCAACAAACATGAAGCTTTTAAGTACTGCTTTTATTTTCGTAATTATTATTTCTTCTTACTGTAATGCCCAAGAATCTCAAACTGTAGTTCCACTTTTTAATGGTAAGTCTCTAGACGGCTGGCATATAGATGTTCCTGAGATAGATAAAAATCCAGAAGCTGTTAATCCATTTTTTGTACGTGATGGGAAGCTCGTCACTCTGGGTACTCCGGGTGGCCATCTTATTACAGATGAATCTTTTAAAAATTATCGTATAAATTTAGAATACAGGTTTGTGGGTACGCCAGGAAACTGCGGTGCATTGGTACATGTATCCAAGCCTAGAAGGCTTTACGACATGTTTCCGCAGTCTGTGGAGGTTCAGCTAAAACATACCAACGCTGGAGACTTCTGGTGTATCGGTGAAAATATTGAGGTGCCCAATATGGAGTTAAGAAGAGGTCCAAAGGAAGACTGGGGAATAGATGGTAAGAAAAATAGAAGAATTCCAAATTTGACTGGTAACGTGGAGAATGAACCTGGTGAGTGGAATAGCATGCAGATTGAGTGTTTTAAGGACAAAGTAAAAGTTTGGTTGAATGGCAGTCTTGTTAATTATGGTTATCATGCCACAGCACAAAGCGGGAGATTTGCATTGCAATCCGAAGGTTCTGAGGTAGAATTTAGAAAAGTAGATTATCAGCCAATAAAAAAAATGAGCAAATAAGGTTGTATATGTAAATGGCAGAAGGTTTGTTGTAATGGTCTTATGGGATGTGATTTACAGCGGTATTTCTTCTTTTTAATATCTAGAGTTAGTGCTAAAGGATTAAAAACGACTGCTATTTGGCAGTCTATTTAATAAAAAAATATTCTTAGTTATGCGACTAGCCGCTTGTCGGTATGGTTTTTGTCAATTTTAATTATAAATGAAAGCCTGTACAAGGCTTTCTCTAACTAATATTTTTGAGATGATGAAAATAGTGAGTCGCTATTTATTGCCAATAACTGTATTGTGTTTCACCTTTATTACTTCCAAAGGACAGGACATGTCTATGGTTGTACCTAATTATGAATTCAAGGGTGAATTAGACCATATGCAGCTAGTTTCTGGCAAAAGTGCACCTAAGGGAGCTTTGGAGAGCTTTAAGGTGGCGGATGTTTCTGTTTTATGTAATAACGGAGATTTTAGAATTACGAATATTACGAATATCAGAAATGAACTCTATATGGGTGGTCTTTGTAATGGAGGGCTGGTTGGAAACAAAGAAGATTTAGTGGTTTACGTTTTGAAAATTGAAAATGAAGGGATTAAACATAAAGGAAAAGTTTTGGCTTCATTTCCATTAAATTTTAAAGAGAATCAGATGCAAAGTGGAGAATGGCTTCCTTGGAATTTTGATACTGATAAAAGACAACCTGTGCTGTTGTTTATATATTTTGACCAAATGGAAAATCTTGTAATGGGTGTTTCCGACAGACAATGGACTAAGCGTATAGCAGAGGAAGATAATGACGAAATCGGGGATTTTACTTCCACAGAACTCGACGGAATTGATGTGGTATATTGGGAACCCAATACTAAGTTAGGTAGGCTTGCTAATGCTTGGGAGAAATCTAAAAGTATAAAAGAGTTTATGGGAAAAAATGAATTGAAAATCCTTGAAAAGGGTAGTAGTTTAAATAGGTAGAAACAGAAATCCTTTAAATAGGATGGCAGATATACTCAAAAAAAGAGGAAGTATCATAAGTAAAACGTAAGTTTTGAGAATTACTTATTCAAAATATTCTCAGATAGGAGTTTAAATAAAAATAGGCTGTCTCACACTTTTGAGACAGCCTATTTTTTGGTCTAATTTCGACCCGTTTTATGCATTGGAGAATCGTAATGAGTGGTTTAAGTGGAATAAATCAGGCATTTAAACGAGGTTAGCATAGCAGTTTACCCTGAGCTAAAGTCGAAGGGTTCTGATGATTGAATTTAAGTGTATTTACGAACTGATTTGAAGCAATTTAGCTACAGTCCCGATAACGATCGGGAGATTTTCTAATACATAAGCGGTTTTAATATACCTTAATTATGTTTTAGGCCTTAAGCCGCCTTATTCGGCTTAAAGTTGACGAGTTCATTTGTAAATAAGAGGCAATATACTTGTCACTTACTCTATGGCTTAAATTAGGGAAGGATTCTAAAAATAGCTTATACCTGTCTGCACCTTTTCTATGCCTCATGTAAATGTCCGTTCTTTTTTCTTGACGAATTACAGTTTCTTTTAGCATCAAAAAAGCAAGTCTGTTTATAAAAGGTAATTCGTAGCTAAACGCTTTAAGTTTTTCTTTGCTTAAAACAAGGGCTTTTATGGGTTCTATGGTCTGCGTGAAACACTTTGACTTTTGAACTTCTAAAAGACTATTATTAGAAAAGTAGAATTCGCCCTCCTTAATAAACTGTATGGTATTGTCTTCGTCTTTATTAGCATCAAAAGTGAAAAACTCTCTTGCTAAGCCTTTTGTAATATAAAATATGTTTTCAGAAAGTTCTTCTTGCTGGACTAAAAAAGCGTGTTTTGGGTAATTAACGGGCTTAAATAGTTTCAGAATCTCTGATGCTTCGGCATTTTTGAAATGAAAAAGTTCTTGTAGTGTAGTTTCCAATGTAATCATCGTGGCATGAATGAAAGGTGTGAACTTATTCTGAAAATTCTGGTATCCAGAATTCTTTGAAAGTTGTTAGTGTGTAATACTTTTTTGGCTATAAAATGTATATAAATGTCAATAAAATTGATTGAAAATAAGCAAGAAAATGGACATCTGGCTGGTTTGTCGATACGAATGATAGGAATATTTAGGTATTTACTATAAGAAATCTTAGCGTCATTTTTTATGAGATGACGATTTAAAACAAGTAGAACTAAAGTAGGCTTTGCCAAAGGTAAAAGGTGGCATAGGCCTGCCACCCTTCCCATTTTTTAGAAAGGTCTTCAAGTTCTTTTAAATTAGGTTTTTCTGGGAGACATAAATGTTTTTTAATGGCATTATGGATGCCCACATCTTCTATCGGAAAAGCCTCCTTAAAGTTTAGGCATCTCATAAGCGTGTAGTTGGCAGACCAATTACCAATACCCTTAATTTTAGTAAGTCGTTTCTTAGCATCTTCAAAATTCAAAATACTTAAGAGCTCCTTAGACAAAGAGCCATCTATTATTTCTAAAGCCACGCCACGAATGTATTTGACTTTTTGGCTTGAAAACTTCATTTGTCTAAAGGATTCATCAGGAATTTCTAGTATGGCTGTAGGGCTCGGGAAAGTATAAAAGCTTTTACCTTCAAAATCTAAAGTTCTTCCAGCACTTTCTACTAAAGCCTTTTTACAGCTGTAAGCAAATGATAAGTTTATTTGCTGTCCTATGATACTCCAGGAAAGTGCCTCAAAAAGTTCAGGGGCTTTGACAATCCTTAAACCCTTAAATTCTTGAATAAACCCTCCTAGTATTTTGTCATTTTCTACAAGCTTATAAAATGCAGTAAGATCTGTTTCTATGTCAAACCATTCTTTAATATAGTATGTGATTTTTGAGGCTTGATGTTCTGTGGGTATTTTGTCAGGGAAACTTAAGGTAATATGCGTAGGAGAGAAGGTGATTTTGGTTAAAATTAAGGTTTTATCGAAAGGGAAAACCTTCCAAATAACATCATTACTATCTATCGTAAAAGTTATTTCATGAATAGATCTTTTGAGGTATTGAAAAAGTGCCTTCTGGTTAAATGGATTTGGTAATGGTATGGCTATCATGCCTTGCTTAGGTATTTTGGGATTAGTTTCTCATCTAGGTTTCCACCCGTAAGTATAACCGCCACCTTCTTGCCTTTAAATTTTTCTTTGTGCTTTATTAATGCCGCAAAAGAGACTGCGGCAGAAGGTTCAACTATAATATTGAGATGTTTGTATATCAAATTCAAAGCGTTCAAGATCTCATCTTCACTCACTAAAAGAATGCCTTTTACGTGATTCCGGATAATACCTAACGTTCTTTCACTTAAATGTGTTTGTAGTCCGTCTGCAATAGTATCAACGTATTTTGCATGCTCTACTTTTCCAGATTTAAATGAAAAAATGGCATCCGCGGCACCTTCCGGTTCTGCCCCATACACCTCGCAATTGTTTGACCAATAACGCACAGATAATCCTGTTCCGCTTAAGAGTCCACCGCCACCTACGGGAGGAATAATGATTTCTATTTCTGGAATATCCTCAATGATCTCTTTGGCCACTGTGGCCTGACCAGTAATCACATGATGATTGTCGAATGGATGAATGAAAATAGCTCCATATTCTAGAACTATTTTATTGGCAGTATTTTGCCTTGCTTCCGGTGTATTTTTACAAAATATAACTTCCGCTCCGAGTTCTTTTACTTTATTTACTTTAATGTCTGGAGCCGTCTCTGGCATAACTATCCAGCTTTTAGCATTTCTGATGTTACCAGCATAAACTAAGGCTTGTGCATGATTGCCAGAGGAGTGTGTTACCAAGCCGCGGTCGATCTCAGGGTGGGTGAGCTGTAAAACAGCATTCAAACCTCCTCTTGCTTTGAAAGCTCCTATCTTTTGTTCGTTTTCACATTTAAAATACAGTTCTAGATTTAAATCATTGTTTAAATCTCTATTTGTAACTAGTGAAGTTCTATTGATATAGGGTTTTATTCTTTCATGACAGTCAATGATTTCTTGTTTAGTGGGTTCTAAATGACTTTCCATCTCCTTTATTTTATGATAGGGAAATTAACTCTTTTTGTATTATGGTACCTATAGATAGGGAAAAGAAGTAGCAACAAACGGTTGAAAACGGATTTAGTAATTTTTTGTACGTGGATCTATTGCCATATTCAGGGACTTATAATGAAGGAGCGGTTTGTCTCGAATTTAACTCGGAATTAGTGTTTTATTTTATTTCTGCAGTCACCCAGTTTGGAAATTACGGAAAGCCTAGTATGGCCTTATAAGTGTTCATCAAGTAAAGATTAGTTACTCGTAAACTATCTTTGGATAGGTCGACATACTCGCGGTAAAAAGAAAAGCCCGAGATGTGTAACATCTCGGGCTTAAAGAACTTGAAAAGTAGGCCTTATGCTTTTACTTTTATTTTCTGACCAACTTTAACTGTATTGTCAGACATACCGTTTAGTTGCTTAATTTGCTCTATAGAGTAACCATATCTTTGAGAAATAGCCCATAGGGTATCACCTGCCTGTACAGTGTAAATCACAATATTGGTGTCGTCTGTTGATTTTACTTTGTCGTATACTCTTTCTGTAACAGTAGTGAAATAAACCAAACGCTGTCCTTTTTGGATTTCGTTTGATTTTAAGTTATTCCATTGTTTTAAATCAGAAATGGATGTACCATAGTCTCTTGCCAAATGTGTTAGATTATCACCTCTTCCAACTGTATGATATTTTTTTACAGTTCTTGTTTCATTTCTATATGAAGGCGTACTAGGAGCTGCTTTGGCTACTACCTTAGGCTGTTCTACTTTAGAATTTTCTTTTGCCTCATGGCTTACTACTTTTACATTACTTCTTTCCTCGTTGGTATTTTCAGCAATGAGTGTTTTGTTCTCAACCTTAGCTGTCTTGGAAGGAGTTAATTCATCATAAACTTTAGTGGATTCCGTAGTGTAATAAACTAACCTTTGTCCTTTTTGTATGGTACTTGAGTTCAGGTTATTCCATTTTTTCAGCTCCGATACTCCAACACCGTTAGATGATGCTATTTTTCCTAGATAGTCGCCACTTCCTACTCTATGGTATTTTTTTACAGTTTTTGTTTCATAATGAAAACTGCCTTTTGCGTCCGTAATGGAAACAATGTCGTCTGTAGGGGAAACTGTAGATAAATTAGAGGCTAATTCCATGATACAGTCTTGGTTATCTCTAAAATACGCATAGGTTTCTAGTGGAATTTTTATGTCCAGACCTTTTGCATAAGATGGGATATCCGTGGTAATGATATGAGGATTTAACCTTTGGATGGTGGCTAAGTCCAAATAATTTAATTCAGCAAATGCAGCCAAATTTAATGGGCCATCCAGAATCAAATCTTTAGAAGCAATAGGGTAGAGGGTCTTTTCGATGTCAGGGAAAATACCGTGCTCAGCAGAATAGTTCATTAAGTAATTCAATGCTGCCCACTGAGGAACATAAGCCCTTGTATCTCTATGAATATAATCATGTAATTCCCAATAGTCCGTTTTGCCAGACTTTCTGATGGCTCTTCTAATGTTTCCTGGTCCTGTGTTGTAAGAAGCCAGAGCCAATTCCCAATCGTGGAAGTAATTGTGTAACCAAGTAAGGTATTTAAAAGATGCTTCGGTAGATTTTTCTATGTGCATTCTTTCATCCACATAATTATTGATTTTCAAACCATATTCTCTTCCAGTAGGAGACATGAATTGCCATAGTCCTACCGCTTTTGCATGAGACACAACCGTTGGGTTAAGCCCAGACTCTAAAAGAGCTAGATATTTCATCTCATCAGGAATGCCAGCCTTGGCTAAGTATTTTTCAAATACTGGAAAGTAAAATTCTTTCCTTTCTAGCATTTGCTTTACAAAGTTAGGACGCCTGTATAAGAAATAATCAATGTATTTTTTAACGTGCTCATTGTAAGGCATGGGCATAATGTTTTCTAGACCTTGCACTCGAGCCGCTAAAACGTCATCATCTGCCGGAATAATCTGAAATTCTACTTTATCCCTTTCGTCCATTACGGTAATAGAACCCGGAAACGTAGCTTTCGGATTGACCGCAATTTTTTTAGAAATAGAATCTTTAGAAGCTGGTTCTGAAGAAACTTGATTCGTTTTAATTTCTTTATTGGGCTTGTTGCCAATAACAATTTGTTTCACCGGAACAATGGCATTCGTTATCGAGTCTGCCTGTGCAAAGCTGAAATTTATTGCAAGAAATGAAAGAACTGCACACAGTGCAGCAGATTTAGAGTTGACCATAAATTTTAGTAATTATATCCGAATGAAACACGTTATTATTAGGAAGTTGTTCAAATGTATGTTGGTAAATCCAAAAAGTCAATATTATTTTAACTTTTAACGTCTATGAATAGATGTTTAGTCAAACTTCTAAGCTGTTTTTGTTTTTTTATTGAAAAAGCTTTCTGAGAAAGCCACAAAACAAAATGCAACAGCACCCTAAATGTGCTGTTGCATTTTACTCAAATGAAGAAAATGAAAGTATCAATCTTCTCCCTTCGTTGCTTTTTCGATGTTTTCTTTAACATCCTTAGTGGCGTCTTTAAATTCTTTGATTCCTTTACCTAAGCCTTTGGCTAATTCAGGTAATTTCTTAGCACCAAAAAATAATAATATTACAAAGACGATAACGAAAATTTCCGTTCCACCTAAATTTCCCAAGAATAATAATGTAGCTAATTCCATGATATTTTCAGATATATAATTAAACAAAGATAAGTAAAAGATATGTAAGGAACAGGAAACTACGCTTTAATCAGTTGATATTTTTGTTAATTAACCAAAGATCAAACTTTTCTAGCTCTTCCCCCATGTTTCCTAAAACAAATGTAAGTAAGGCAATGTCATCAGCATAACCTAAAAAGGGTAAGAAATCAGGCAATAGGTCAATAGGAGAAATAAAATAGACAAGGCTAGCAATCATGATGACCAAATTCTTTAATTCTATATCACGATATTCTCCAGATGCATAAGCTTTCAGTAAACTACCAATGGTTACTAGTTTGGTCCGTATAGAATCGAATACACCACCCACACCTAAATTCTTAGACTTGTTAAGTGCATTTTTTAACAAGGCCAAAAGGCTTTTAGAGTTTTTGGAAATCCTATTGGCTTTTCCAAGAGAACTCTTGAAGAAAATAGAATTTAGAACCCTGGAAATTAAGTCTTCTGTATTTTGATTAGAACTCATTAAGAATGCTTTTTGATACTAAAACAACGGTATCTTAAAAAAAATTACTTTTTACATCATTTTTCTCAAAAATAGCTCAGATAGTTTTGGTTTAAGGCCTTTCGAGCAATATTTTTGTCAAACAATTAGGGACTAACCCAGTTGAGATTAATATTATAATCCTGTGGTTCTCCATGTAACGGGAATTGCTAAGAAAATACAAAAAGATAATGAAAGTAACTGTTATAGGTGCTGGTGCAGTAGGTTCAACGGCCGCTGATGTGATTGCTCGCAGAGAAGTAGCTGACGAGGTAGTATTATTGGATATTAAAGAGGGCATAGCGGAAGGTAAGGCTATGGACTTAATGCAAACGGCTTCTATTGAAGGGTTTGACAGTACTATCGTTGGATCTACAAATGATTACGGCAAGACTGCTAAATCTGATGTCATTGTGGTAACTTCTGGTATTCCTAGAAAACCAGGTATGAGCCGTGAGGATTTAATTGGAATAAATGCGGGTATTGTAAAAACGGTGGTTACCAATGCCTTGGAAGTATCTCCAAAAGCGGTCATTCTTATCGTTTCTAACCCGATGGATACCATGACTTATTTGACGTATCAAATAGCTCAAGAAATGGGTATCAACAAAAAACGTGTTATCGGAATGGGCGGAGCTCTTGATTCGGCTCGTTTTCGTTACAGATTGGGCGAAGCAATGAATACTTCAACCAACGATATCAACGGTATGGTAATCGGTGGTCATGGAGATGCCACTATGATTCCTTTAACCCGTTTGGCTACTTGGAATGGTCTTCCAGTTAGTAGATTTATCAACTCTGATGATTTAGCCGAGGTAGCTGCTAAAACGAAAGTTGGTGGAGCTACTCTAACAGGTCTTTTAGGTACTTCTGCTTGGTACGCTCCAGGAGCTGCTATTTGTCAAGTGGTAGAAGCTATTGTAAGAGATGAGCAAAGAATTATACCTTCTTGTGTTTACCTAAATGGTGAGTACGGTCAGAAAGATATTTGTATAGGTGTGCCAGTAGTAATAGGAAAAGGTGGATGGCAAAAAATCATCAATGTAAGATTAAGCAACGAAGAGAAAGCTGCTTTTGAAGCTTCTGCGGATGCCGTAAGAAATATGAACGAAGCCCTTAAAGGTCTTTAAGTTTCCTTCTTGAATTTACGTTAAAGCACGAATCCGAAAGGGTTCGTGCTTTTTATATACCCCAAGCCGTCAATACCAAACTTCTTCCAGAATCGGCGTTTCGGTGTTCGCAGAGATAAATACCCTGCCAAGTACCTGTATTTAAACGGCCTTTGGTAATGGGGATTTGTACAGAGTTGCCCAATAAAGAAGCTTTTATGTGTGCAGGCATGTCGTCGGCTCCTTCGTAATTATGCTCGTAATAGGGGGCATTCTCTGGAACCATGACATTTATATGTCTTTCAAAATCCCTTCTCACAGAAGGATCCCAATTTTCGTTTAATGTCAAAGATGCAGATGTATGCTTTATGAAAACTTGAAGAATACCTGCGTCAATTTCCTTTATTTCTGGGATGCCTCTTACGATGGAATCTGTAATTAAATGAAAACCCCTGCTATGGGGTTTCAATGTTATTTCTTTTTGAAATGTTTTCATTTAGAGAAATTAAGAACAGTTTCAATAAACTCTTTTGGCTTAGTGGCATGCACCCAATGGTTGGCACCCGCTATCTCTATCATTTCGGCATTGACGTATGTCTCTCTAATTTTTTCAATGTCTCCATCTTTGATATAGTTAGATTCTGACCCTTTGATGAAAAGAACCGGCTTTAAGATTTTTCTATCTGGCATTATTTCTTCTCCTACGTTGTCAACCTCTTTGCTTAAAATAGAAACGTTTATTCTCCACGCAAAACCGTCATCTGTTCTATAAATGTTTTTTAGAATAAATTGTCTTTCACCTGGGTCGGTTACGTATTTCGAAAAAATCTCCTCCGCTTCTTTTCTGCTATTTAAGCTTTCAATTGGAATGGCATTTAAACCTTCCATGATAAGATCGTGATGGGTGGGGTAAGACTTAGGGCCAATGTCAACAATAATTAACTTCTCATAATTATCATATTTTTGAGCATAACTTAATGCTGTTTTTCCGCCCATAGAATGGCCCAAAATGATAGGATTTTCTATGCTCTCGGAAGTTATAAACTCCGCTAGGTCATCCGCCATGGCGTCGTAAGTATGTATATCAGAAGAGGGAGACTGGCCATGATTTCTGGCATCTAAGATATACACAGAAAGGTTGTTTTCTGCCAATACCTTGCTAACTGTGAAAAGATTATCAGAAGATCCTAAAAAGCCATGAAGAATTATAAGAGGTTTGCCCTCGCCTAATTTTCTAAAAAATAGTTTCATAAAATATTGTTGACTAGCTAAAGGGTGCAATTTAGTTCTTCATTGAATATTGTGCCAGATAAAGCTCGTGGGATTTGAATTAAACACAATCTTTAACCCTTAAAATGGCGAATTGGACTACTCATATCATTTAGCGTTTGATGTTTTCAGAGTTTTACTCCTAAATTGTTGTCATTCAAACCTATTGAGCCTTAACAAATGAAGTTTAAAAATGAAAAATTGCCCAAACTGGGCATATGGATGGCATTGCTTGCCGCTGGATTATTAACAGATTGTAAGAAGCCTTCTTCCTCCACTTTTGGAGGTTTAGACAAAGTCACAGACCAATTAGAGCTTTCAGACCAACCCAAGTTTACTGCAGAGGGTTACCTCATTGTTGAGCTGCCTAATGAGGTAGATACCACAAGTCTATATTGGAAAGGTGTCAATTTGACTCCGCAGCCACCGGTCTTACCATTAAGTGTAGCCGAAGAGCAGTCGCGATTTATTTTAATGGATGGTTATAAAATGACCCCGGTTTTAACAGAACCTCAAATAGAACAACCTGGAGCTATCTCTTTTGACGGTAACGGGAGAATGTATGTTTTAGAATTGCGAAGCTACATGCTGACAGCAGATTCAGAAGGTACGCTGGAACCAACTAGCGGTATATCTAGATGGGAAGACAAAGACAACGATGGCGTTTATGAAACAGGCGGTATGTTTGTTGATAAACTTGTTTTTCCACGTTTTGTGTTGCCTTTTGGGCCTGATGCTGTGCTAACCATGGAATCCAATCAAGATGTGATTTATAAATTCACGGACACAGACGGTGACGGGAAGGCCGACAAGAAGGAAGCTTTTACAGACAATTTTGGAAGGTCTGGAAATGTGGAACATCAGCAGGCTTTTTTGTACTGGGGAATGGATAATTGGCTTTACAGCACCGTCAATGCTTTTAGAATTAGATGGACACCCGATGGTGTAATTAGAGAAACCACAGGAAATAATAATGGACAATGGGGGGTTACCCATGACGACGACGGCAAGATGTGGTTTCAGGGTGGTGCAAGTGGCATTCCGTCACATTTTCAGTATCCGATTCATTTAGGCGATTACGACGTGAAGCGAAGTATAAGTCTGCAGGACGGCTTTGATATACCTTATGGGTCACCTGTGTATATTGCTGATATGCAGGGAGGTATGGCAGCTGTCCGCCAGCCAGATGGCTCACTAAATAGAGTTACGGGAGCGGCAGGGAATGATGTTTACAGAGGAGATAGGTTACCCCGAAACCTATATGGTCAGTATTTCTATGGCGAGCCAGTAGCCAGAATAGTAAGGCAAGTAAATGAGGTTAGAAAAGGTGGATTAGGCGAGCTTCAAAATGCTTATCAAAATCAGGAATCTGAATTCATTCGATCTACAGACCCGCTCTTTAGACCAGTGGATATGACGACCGCACCAGATGGCAGCATGTATATTACAGATATGTATCATGGCATTATTCAAGAAGGACAATGGACTCCAAAAGGCTCTTATTTAAGGGCTAAAATAGAACAGTATCAGTTGGACAAAGTGATAGGTTTAGGACGAATCTGGAGATTGTCACATGAGGAGATAGAGCGTGACAAAACGCAACCTAGAATGTTTAATGAAAGTTCTGCGGAATTGGTGAAACACTTGTCGCACCCAAATGGATGGTGGAGAGACAAAGCTCAGCAGCTTTTGGTTTTAAGACAAGACCAGTCTGTGGTGCCGGCTTTGGAAAATATAGCAAGAAGTAGTTTTAAGTTGGAGCCTCGTTTTCATGCTTTGTGGGTTTTGGAAGGTATAGGAGCTTTGAAACCTGAGCTAGTAAGAGAAATGATGGCTGATCCACATTATAGAATGAGAAATATGGCTCTTTATGTGTCGGAGTCTCTCTATAAAAAAAGGTGATAAAAGCTTTGCGGCTGATTATATCAGAATGACAAATGATGAAAGTGTGGAGGTGAAAATGAGGGCTTTAATGGTTGCAAAGCTTTTTGAAATCCCTGGAATTTTGGAAGCGGCTAAAAAAACTTTATCGTCAGATTCCTCTCTAGGAATAGAATTGGTGGTAGAAAGTATTATCAATCCTCCACAAACACAGTACTCTTATTTTGGTAAAAAGGATCCCAATCATTCGGACGAAGAGAAAGTAAGGATAGGCCAAGGTCAAAAAATATATAAAGAGTTATGTTCACAATGTCATGGGTCGGAAGGACGTGGAACACCGGTGGGTGATGGCCTTATGGCACCCTCTTTTGTAAGTAACCCTAATTTAAAAGGTCACTCAGACTATGTGGTCAAAACTATACTTAGAGGATTAACAGGAGAGATAGAAAACAAATCTTACGAAGGTGTCATTATGGTGCCAATGGCAGAAAATTCAGATGAATGGGTGGCTTCAGTAGCTTCTTTTATTCGTTTCTCTTTTGACAATAATGCTTCGCTAGTTACTACGGAAGATGTAGCTAAGGTTAGAAAAACTACAGCGAGTCAGAAGAGTGCTTATCAATATGCGGCCCTAAAAGCATCTGTTCCAGCGGAACTTAAGTTGGATTCCGATTGGAAAGTAACTGCGAGCCATGCCGTGGAAGTGCGTAAAGGAGGAACCGGCAAACCAGTGGGTGCTTTGACTTTTGAAGGTTGGTCTACGGGCGTTTCGCAAAAGCCAGATATGTGGTTTCAAATTGAATTTCCAGAAGTTGTTTTTCTGTCTGAAGTACAATTTAGTTCCCAAAGTATTCGTCAAGGGACTAGGGAAGAACGCCTTCCTTCCATAAAAACACATCCCCGGCAATTAGTGATAGAGACTTCTAAAGACGGTAAAAAATGGACAGAAGTATTCAAAGGAGCAGGCTCTGACAGCCCAAACATGATTCGCTTAAAAGAATCTGAAGGGAAGTTTTTAAGAATGAGACAAATAGGTAGCGATGAAAAAGGTACTTGGGCTATGAGCGAAATGAGGCTATTTGGGAAGAGGAGGGTGTAAGGAAATCATTCTCAGATTGTTTAGGTCCTTAGAAGTGGTAGGATGTATTAATGCACTGGATTATCCATATTTTGAAGTCAAAGAATGTGGTTTAAAGCTACTTGCAGTAAATATATTCCGCCATGCGGGTTTCTTATTTCAATAAGGTTTCGTAATTCTTTAATATTTCTCTTTAGCAATCAATGTAAAATTCTAACTATAAGTGTATACAGCTTAAATTTTGCCATAAAATAAAACAATTTTTGGATAAATAATTTGAGAAAAAAACTGACGTTAAATCTGTCAAAATTATCTCATTTTATATTTTAAAATTGAATTATGAAAATTACTTATTTAAGCTATGCATTGTTATTAGTCGGTTTATTAACCCAATGTTCAAAAAGTGAATTAAGTCCAGGGAATGAACATCAGGAACCTTTAGAAGTCAGCTTCCTGGGTGAAAGCCTCCAGTCTAGCAATGATTCTATTTCTGTTTCGGTTCATATTAGTCAGGTGGCTGCTAATCATGGGAGCATTTATGTTTCCTTAAGGGGCGATGTTGTTTATGAGGAAGATTTTATTACCATTCCTGCTATGATTGATGGATTTATGAAGATTGAATTACTTTCTGGTACCAAAACCGCAGAAATGAAGATTGTTCGACTTAAAAACCATGAATCTACTAAGAGTATACACTTAGAACTTTCAAACCCGAGTACTGGATTTAAACTTGGTGAAATCGCAGTTTCCAATCTGAAGATACATCATGCTGTTACGACCAAAAATCAGGTCAATTTCGAAAGAGCCGAGACTCAGCTATTCGATAACCAGTCTGAGGGTGTTGATCTCGAATTGGATCTGGTTCATAAAACCAGTAAAACGGAGCAAATGTCTATAGCGATTGTTAACTCAGAGGATTTTAAGTACGGGAAGCATTTTTTAACATCACCGGCTGCTGTTTTAAACGAACTAAGTCTTGTTATTGACCCAGGTGTTAATAAAATTTCGTTCAAAATAATTCCAATGGTAGGCAAAGTTGCGGTAGGCACCAAGGAAATTAGATTTAATATAAATGCAGTAAGCGACTTGGAAAAAGGTATTCTTTCTGAGACTGTTGTGAAAATTTTTGATGGAGATTTTCAGCCCGCTACATTTGGATTAGTTTCAGATTTAAGGTCAAGCTTTTCCACCCATGAAGAGGAGTGGTGGGTTTCAGATGACTATTATATTCAGGGTGTAGTATCTTCAGCAGGAAATACCTTTAATAATAAATCATATTATATTCAAGACGGTACTGGTGGCGTACTCTTTCAGTTTTCTACTCCACAAAAGTTAGTTTTAGGTGATAAAGTAAGAGTCAATTTAAAAGGTAGTACTGGATTAATAATAAACGGACAGAAAGCTTTTAAAGATGTTCTTGGTATACTGGGTAAAAAGCAGGCTGAAAATCAATTTGTAGCTCCTGAAGTAATTACCCTAGAACAATTAAAAACTGGAGCATTTGAAGGAAGACGTGTACGGATAAATAATGTTAAATTTCCGTTAGGCAATGGGGTCAGAACTTTTGCTGGAAATCAGGCCATTACATCAGGTTCTGTTAATGGCATAGTTACCACACATGCGGGGGCTTCCTTTAATAATGTAAAACTACCGGAAGGTACCGTGTCCATCATTGGAATTGTTGGTGACAATGGCCATATTCTTCCGCAGGATATTCAGAGCGACATTATACTGTAAAGAACTGTTGAGTGCGTTATTCGACAGAGAAAGAGGCTATCTCCAAAGTTATGGGATAGCCTCTTTTTGCTTGGACTCCTGCCTGCAAAAGATATGAAATTTCAAAGCTTGTGTTAGGCTTATGTCTTAGTCCTTTTTTACTTTACTGAAATAGCTAGTTCTTTTAGCTGAATTTCTGAAATTGCCGACGGAGAATCAATCATGACGTCTCTACCGCTATTATTTTTAGGGAACGCTATGAAATCTCTGATAGAATCTACACCGCCGAAAAGCGAACAAAGTCTGTCAAAACCAAAGGCTATTCCAGCATGTGGAGGTGCTCCGTATTCAAAGGCACTCATTAAGAAACCAAATTGGTTTTCTGCTTCCTCTGGAGTGAAACCTAGCAGGTCAAACATCCTTTGCTGAAGTGGTTTCTCAAATATTCTAACTGAACCACCACCTACTTCTGTGCCGTTTATAACCATGTCATATGCATTAGCACGTACAGCACCAGGGTCAGAGTTTATTAAATCCATGTCCTCAGGTTTTGGACTGGTAAACGGATGGTGCATGGCATGCCATCTGTTAGACTCCTCATCAAATTCCAATAATGGGAAATCTAAAACCCATAGTACAGAGAATTTACTAGGGTCGCGTAGTCCCAGTCTTTCACCCATTTCTAAACGAAGATCGTTCAATTGCTTTCTTACGGTATTAGTGTCTCCAGAAAGCATTAAAATCATATCACCAGGTTTGGCGTCAAATTTCTCTAAAATGGCTTTCTTGTCGTCCTCAGAATAGAATTTATCTGCAGAAGATTTCATAGTACCGTCTGCATTATATTTTAAGTAAACTAAACCTTTAGCACCTACTTGAGGTCTTTTTACCCACTCCGTTAATTGGTCAATCTCCTTTCTGGTATATTCTGCACATCCTGCTGCATTAATTCCAACTACTAATTCAGCGGCATCGAAAATTCCGAAACCTTTGTTTTGAACGAGGTCGTTTAGTTCTACAAACTTCATTTCAAAACGCGTATCTGGTTTATCCGAACCATAGTATTTCATGGCGTCTGCATAATCCATGCGTGGCACTTCTGCCAAATCTATATCCTTAACTATTTTGAAAAGGTGACGAATCAAACCTTCGAACATATTCAAGATATCTTCTTGCTCCACAAAAGACATTTCGCAGTCTATTTGTGTAAACTCAGGCTGCCTGTCGGCTCTTAAGTCTTCGTCTCTAAAACATTTAACTATTTGATAGTAACGGTCAAAGCCCGAAACCATCAGAAGCTGTTTGAAGGTTTGAGGAGACTGTGGCAAAGCGTAAAACTCGCCTTGGTTCATTCTACTTGGTACCACAAAATCGCGAGCACCCTCAGGCGTTGATTTTATTAAAACAGGCGTTTCCACCTCTATAAAGTCTTTATTGTCGAGGAAACTACGTGTAGCACTTCCTATTTTATGACGCAGTCTAAGTTTTTCTCTTACCGGATTTCTTCTTAAATCTAGGTAACGGTATTTCATTCTTAGCTCGTCACCGCCGTCAGTCTTGTCTTCAATTAAAAATGGAGGAAGTTTAGCAGGGTTTAAAACCTTGAAGTCTTCTACCAACAGTTCAATATCGCCTGTAGGGATATTGTCGTTTTTAGACTCTCTCTCCTTTACCGATCCTGTTATTTGTAAAACATACTCTCTTCCTACACCGCGGATACTATCTAAAATGGTTTGAGGGGTTACACCTTCCTCCACTATAAGTTGTGTAATGCCGTATCTGTCTCTTAAATCTACCCACATCATGCCACCTTTATCTCTGGTTTTTTGTACCCAGCCACAAAGCGTAACTTTTTCGTTGACATTTGAGATTCTTAACTCACCACAAGTATGCGTTCTTAACATTAGTCTGATATAAAATTTAGGGTTGCAAAATTAAGGAATTGAGCATAGAGGGACTATCAATTTTATACAAATTGTAAAATTGTAATCTTATTTAAGAGGATAGAAGACTCATTTCTATTTGGCTTTTGGCATCTGCCAATATTTCTTCGGCCGTAAGTCCATCAGGTTCAATAGGCCTTAAAGACGTATATGAAATAGGGGTAAAGGAAGTTAGAGGAAATACACCTGTGGGGTTGAAAACTCCTGTACCTTTTACCGCTATCGGAACAACTAAGGCGTTTGGGCATCTTTTCAATAAAACGGCCACACCGCCAACTTGAAAATCTTTGGGCTTGCCAGTTTTGGAGCGAGTACCTTCTGGGAAAATAGCCGCAGATAAATTATTTTCATGTATATATTTACCCAGCTTCGCAATTTCAATAACTGCTCTTTTGCCATCTTTACGGTCGATTAAAGCGGCTTTACCCACCCTTAAATTATAGGAAATGCTTGGAATACCTTTGGCCAATTCTTTTTTGGAAACAAAAAGTGGAGTATGCTGACGCCAAAACCAAATAATTCCAGGAATGTCAAACATGCTTTGATGATTAGCAATGAAAATGATAGGTCTATCTGTAGGTAGCGGATGGCTTTTGTGTGCTTTAGCTATGGAGCCCGTTAAAAACCAACCCTTTACAATAAAGAAGTTAAGCCAGTTAACCGATTTTTGATGAGCTTTAGCTCCAAAAACGTTGAAACAGAACCATTGTATGCCATGGAAAATAATGAGTATTATGGCGAAATAGGCCATGTAAACAACGCTCAAAATGTAATCCAGTACTTTTTTCATAGACATTTAGAATTGAAAGCAAAGATAATTCTTTGACCTGATTTATATCATGATACGACTCATCTATTATTACGTATCTTTGTATGATAATTGGATATAGCTGTTTAAAGCTTTTTTTAGGGCTATAACAATCATTTGAAGAATTTTCATTAACTTATTAATGTTAATTATATAACAAAAGACAAAATTTATGAAATTACCTGCTTCACGTATTGAAGTAATGAATTTTATAGGTCAGAAAATGGACGATATTATTGGTCAATTTCTGAAGCCTATTGATTCAAACTGGCAACCTTCAGATTTTTTACCAGAATCTGACTCGGAGGACTTTTTGACAGATATCAAACTTTTACAAGAAGAATGCAAAGAGCTCCCGTATGATTACATGGCTGTTCTAATAGGAGATACCATCACAGAAGAAGCCTTACCTACATATGAAGCGTGGCTTATGGGTTTAGACGGAGTAGATTCTGTAAACGACCCTCAGGGCTGGGCCAAATGGGTGAGATGGTGGACTGCCGAAGAGAATAGACACGGAGATTTGCTAAATAAGTATTTGTATCTCTCTGGAAGGGTGAACATGAAACAAATGGAAACCTCAACGCAGTATTTGATAGCCGATGGTTATGATATTGGCACGGGTGCAGACCCTTATAAGAACTTTATTTATACATCTTTTCAGGAATTAGCAACCAATATTTCTCATAGAAGAACAGCCTCTCTTTCTAAGCAATATGGCAACAAGACACTTTCTAAAATGTGTGGTGTAATAGCCGCGGATGAGTTGCGTCATTATAGAGCTTATAAATCTTTTGTTGGAAAAATATTTGAAATTGACCCATCAGAAATGATGATTGCTTTTGAAGATATGATGCGTAAGAAAATAGTTATGCCTGCTCATTTTCTTAGAGAATCTGGTGTGAAAATGGGAGACACTTTTGCTCACTTTTCTGATGCGGCTCAGCGTTTAGGCGTTTATACTACAATGGACTATATTGAGATTATGGAAGGTTTGATAGAGGACTGGAAAATTGAGAATATTACCAATATCTCTGAGCAAGCTGAGAGAGCTAGAGACTATATAGTTAAGCTGCCAGTTAGGTTAAGACGTTTGGCGGAAAGAAGTAAAGTACCTGAACTAGAGTACGAGTTTAGCTGGATAAGCAGATAAGCATTGTTTAGAGATTATTTTGAAAGTAGCGTTTAACGACGCTACTTTTTTTATGCCTTATATTTACATACTAAATTACCACTATGAACAAATTATTCTTTGTAGCTCTATTAGTACTAACAGGTTTAAAGTCTTTTAGTCAAAATTGGAATAAGGTGGATAGTCCTACACCAAATGCTAATGTGACCGATACGGTTTGGAGAAGTGGCTCTGTCCTTGTTTCGGATTATTATAAAAACCCAGCCAATAATAAGTTTGGTGTGGTGGTGAAATATGACAGCACAAATAACAGAGGTGCTTTTATATCTTTAAATGAGCCTGATGATTACTTTAATGAAGATGGCGATAGTACACGCGTAGGTTTAGTTCTTGCTACAGGTGGAAATCATGCTGCTTTAGTAGCAAATAATTATGCAAACTTCCATGAGTCTGTGGCAAATACCGATGTGCATAACAGTACTTCTGAGTTTAATTACTTCAGAGGCTTTCGTGAAGCTTATGGTTTCAGAGACGGTGGAGCTATGGCGAGGGCGGCCACGCTAAGACTTTCTGGATCGTTTGGAAACAATGGTAGAGCTTATTCTAATGATCAGTATGACCTTTTAAATCTTCGTTTCTTTACCGCTAATACACCAGGAAATTTGGCAAGTATCTCTAATTTCTATGCGGTCAGAATGGAAGACTTTAGAGGGGTTAATGTAGGTATGATAGAGAAAGGGTGGGGTATTTATATGAAACCGAAAGTGCTGAATAATTATTTTGGTGGTAAAGTGGGGATTGGTACGGATATGCCAACGACTGCATTAAGTGTGGTGGCAGACACTTTGGATCCTATTAGTCTCTCAGGACTTAAGGCAGATACTGCTAGGAGTGATATTGCTTTACTCAGTATTAACGGTGCTGGTGTGGTACATTCTAAGTCCTTACAGTCTTTAAATGAAAGTTTTGTTCAAGTGACGTCTGATACCACGCTTTCTGCTGGAACTTTCTTATACATTCATAAAGGCGGAAACGCGACTTACACGCTTCCATTGGCGAGCAGTAGGGTAGGTAAAACTTGGAAAATTGTGAATATAGGTAGCGGTATTATTACTTTTACATCGTCATTTTTTGAAGGGAGTGAAATGCGAAATACCCTTACAAATAAGGCTGGATTTTATAGTATTGAATTATTCTCTGACGGTGAAAATTATATAGCGATAAAGTAATGAATAGATTTTTCGGATTTTTGAATAAGCCCTATTTGGCACTCCTTTACACTTTGTTAATTCTTTTTCTTTGTGTTTTACCTAGTGAGGATCTACCAGGGGGAGATGTGGACGACAAGCTGGCCCACTTTTTGGCATTTGCTGGCATCTCTTTTTTGTGGCTATGGGTGTATGAACGTTATGTTTTGGTTATACTACTCTCTGCTTTTTTTGGATTGGTCATTGAGTTTATTCAGGGTGCTTTACCAGAAACCTTCCACAGGTCATACGATCTTTTAGACGCCAGAGCAGATGCTTTTGGCGTTGTAATTGGAGCACTATTATATTTTTTATTGCATAAAATATTGGACATAAAAAAAGGGAGCTAGGCTCCCTCTTAAAATTTTTATTTTGGTTTTATTTGCCTTCTACCCATTCCACCATTTCATTGTAAACGGCGTCTGAAGAACCTAAGTAACCTGTGCTTTTATGTTTTATTTTGCCTTCTCCATCTATACAGAATTTAGCAGGAATACCTTCTACACCATAAGCTAATGCGGTGTTATTGCCAATGTCTAAAGTTGGATTCAGGTATTGATACCCTCTTTTGTCCACAAAGTTTTGGACGTGTCCTTTCCATTGTTCTTCTGCCACTCTTTCGAAAGTATTGATAAACAAGAATTCTACATTGGGATTAGTGGCGAACTTCTCTTTAGCTCGTTTCATTCCAGGGAAAGAGCTAATGCAAGGCCCACACCATGTAGCCCAAAAGTCAATTATGACAGTTTTACCTCTCATTTCTGATAATTTCACTTTCTCACCTTTTAGATTTACTAAATCAAAATCTGGAGCAGGAGAACCTTCAATTCCAGCAGACTGCCTATCCATGGTTTGAACAAAAAGGTCTGCGAAATAATGTGTTTTGCCTTCCGTCTTTATCTTTTCTTTTAGCTCGTTTAGAAATTGCCCATCAAGCTCTGGAGTTAAAAAGTTATTGGCAGCTATAATTCCGCTAAGCGATGTTCCGAGTGCTGCTATCATAGGTTTAATAGTCTCCCTGTTATTATTAAGAGCCATTTGGAATTGGCCTCTTAAAGCTTCTTGCTCTTTGGCGTTCTTAGCATTTTGAAAATCGGTTTCTAAGGATTGACGTAGTTTTCCGAAATTCTGAACCTCGGTCATTATTTTATTGAAAGTTTCAATATTTGGAGACCCTGTTACAGTGTATTCAGGCATTTTGTCTGGTGATGCCATGCCATCTGCCGTTATTTCTAAGGTTTCTCCACCGTCAAGAATTAAACCTATTACTTGCTGCCCTTCCATATTTATCTGGTAGATGCCGGGTTCAGGAATAGTGGTGTTAAAACTAAATTTTAAATCTGGGCTAATGCTAGATGAATCTACTTTAGTAGGAATATTTCTTTCATTCATTCTTTCCAGATATACCTTGTCTACCAAATTACTTTTTATAGTACCGTTGATTATCAAAGGGAGGGATTCACTCTTTTTTGTCTCATTCGCATTATTTTGAGAATTACAAGAAAGGCTAACGAAGGCTAGAAAGAAAAAGGTGCCCGAAAAGAACTTAAGATGATGCTTTTTTATGGTCATTGTTTGCAAAGATCGATGAGAATAAATAACGTATAATTTATGGATACGTTCCAAAGGTAATATTTTCAATTAAATAAAAATGTGACTATAATGTTAAACGCCAACTTGAAATTTAGATTTTAAATTTTTCGATAAATATTTTACGTCTGTAGTTGATGGAGTGGCACTCTTAAAACTAGGAAGCAGGTTTTCTGTAAAAATTACCATTTATAGAAGTTGGTCATTGATTTATTAAAAAAATAACCAGTTTCAACTTAAATAAAATAGGTATTACATGATTCCCATCTTGCCCATTTGATAATCCCGCATAGCTTGAAGTATTTCGGTAGTGCTGTTCATTACAAAAGGTCCTTGGCTCACCACGGGTTCTTTAAGGGGTTGTCCTAAGCCTATAATAAAACGGCTGCTTTCTTGAGTTTCCACTTCAATGGAACCGGCTTCATTTCCAAATTCTATCAATTGATGGCCAATGGCCAACTTCCCATTGACAATAAGCTCTCCATCTAATACGTAGAAAAGGATATTACTTCCTTCTGGAATATCATAAGTGGTTTTACCCCCTTTCTCCGCAGTGATATTCATAATGGTTAAATCGGTTATGCTTTTGGCTATTCCAGATACTCCAGAGATTTCTCCAGAAATGATTTGAGTACTTACTTTTCCATCTTTGGAGTTTAACACAGGAATGTTCTCTTTTTGAAACCCTTGATAGTTTGGAGCAATCATCTTCAGTTTACTCGGAAGGTTCATCCAAAGCTGTATGATTTCCATTTTCCCACCCTCCTCTCGCATTTTAGCGGGAATGTTTTCTGAATGAACAATTCCTCTTCCAGCGGTCATCCATTGTACTCCACCAGGATTAATTTCAGAATTGAAACCTTGGCTATCGGCATGTTCTATAGAGCCTTCGTAAATAATAGTCAAAGTCTCAAAACCTCTATGCGGATGGGGTCCAAACGGCAAGCCTTGGTTAAATGCTTCGAAATTATGCGGACCATGATGATGTACCAATAAAAATGGGTCAATATCTGCAAACTCATTATTTGGCAGTGGCTGATACATATAATGTTCGCCGATTTTTTGACGCCCTGTGCTTACGATTCTTTTTATTTCTTTCATTGCAAAACACCGTTACCTTAATTTAAAAAATGAGGAAACAGTGTGTTAAATTTTAAAACTTCATTGGAACTTCTATAGCCAAAATTTTACTGTCTGTATGGGCTTTTATCTGAGATGTTTCAAACTCCCAGACACCTAAAGCGTCTCTTTTTTCAAGATTTTGATTCACTATATTGACAGAGCCTTCCAAGAGAAAGAAGTAGGTACCGTTTCCTTTATGATTAATGGAATAGGGAATTGTTTCTCCCGCCTTTATTTCGGCTAAAGAAAACCAAGCATCTTGATTTATTTTAACGCCAGAGTCATCCGTATTTGATGGAGATACAACTTTCTGGAATTTATTTTGTCTGTCTTCTAAATTGAAGAATTGTTGATCATAATTGGGCTTTATACCTTGCTCTTTGGGAAATACCCATATCTGAAGAAACTTGACAGGCTCATGACTGTTCTTGTTTTTTTCAGAATGCTCCACACCTGTACCAGCAGACATTATTTGCACTTCTCCTGTTTTTATAACCGCTTTATTGCCAATACTATCCTGATGCTCAAGTTCTCCCTCTAAAGGAATAGATACTATCTCCATATTATTATGTGGGTGTTTTGAGAATCCCATACCACCAGAAACATTATCATCATTTAGGACTCTTAATGCCCCAAAATGCATCCTTTCTGGGTTATGGTAGCCACCAAAACTAAAACTGTGATGAGAGTTTAACCAACCATGATTGGCTTGACCTCTACTTTCTGAAGAATGATATATGCTTTTCATTATTTATATTTAAATGTATTTAATGTTATAACATATATATCTAAATTTAGTTCACTTTAGAAACTAAAACCTATGGAGACTCCTCCATTCCAATTTCTTTTTGGTGATGGATTGAAATATCTGCTTCCAAAAGCATTAATGTCGTTTCCTAGACTGTAATCTTGGTTGAGTAGGTTTTCTCCTCCTGCATACACTTTAACTAGAAAGGCATTCAAGTTTTTCTTCCAACCGATTCTACTATTCAATAAGTAATAGGACTCAGAGAAAACGGTGTTTGCATTATTGAGTGGTATTTCATCTGTGAAGTTTAGATTGTTATTCCAGAAAATACCATTTGAAAGAACATAGTCAATGGAAATGTTAAAGGTCTTCTTAGGAACTGATGGGATAAGATTTCCATCAAAAACATCTTCTTGGTCTGTAAATTCTAGATACTCATAATTTTTAAGATCGGCAGATACTAAAAAGTTGAGCTTAGAAGCATTTGTAAAGGTCTTATGATATTGAACCAAAAATTCTAAACCTCTTTGGCTGGCCTTGCCAGCATTACTGAAAATATCTTCGTCGTCAATACTTCCTCTTACTATGGCGTCATTCATTAATAAAGTATAGGCATTGGCTTCATAGGAAAAACCAGCTCTTTGTCCCTTAAACCCTATTTCGTAATTGGTGCCAGACTCTGCGTTTAGTCTTGCGATATTAGCCAATGGGTGAAATATTGTAACGAATTCTTGAACGGTAGGAGGAGAGAAACCTCTACTGATGCTCCCGAAAACTGATAATGCTGGGTTAAATGATTTCAGAAGAGAAAGTCTTGGCATTATCGGTACGCCAGAAGATTCACTTTTAACTGTTAGACCACCTTCTCTTTCATAATTATAAGTTTGTTTGTTCAGGCTTAAACCTGTAGTAATGAAAATATTAGAAGGTAGTATTGTTTCAATTTGAGCAAATATGGAACTTTGGAATGCACCTACCTTTTCTTTGAACTGAACATTTCCTGTTACGCCGCCTTCGTTATCGTAAACATCAAAATCTGAATCTGTTTTTTGATATTCAAAACCAACAACAGCTTTGGCCTTTACCGAGTTTTCTGAAAGGATAATGACATTCTTATTTCTAGCCCCTATAGATTTTTGTTTTCTTTTTTCAAAGTTGGTGATGAAAGGATTCTGTAGGTTGGTGCCATTACCATATAAGGAAATAGTGGAGGTAAATCGCTCGGTAAATTTCATTTCCTGAGATAGTCCAATGGAGAATAGCTTCTGATAAATAGCTGCTTTTTGTTCTTGAGAGCTTGGTGTAAACTTGGTGGCAAGTCTAGCTGATTTTGGATTATCATTTTGTTGGTTTAAAGTAAGGCCACCAGGTGTCTGATAATATAGGTCTGCGTAAAAGCTATTTAGATGGACGGTGTATTTATCGGTAAGGAAAAGGCTGGTACGATAATTAAATACATCTCTCCTCATTTTGGAATGGTCTCTGTAACCATCTGTACCTGCGTGAGAGTATCCTAAATAGGTGTTGGTTTTTTCAGAAGCCGATGTAAAAGCCAGAGAACGGTTTTGTGTATTATAAGAACCAAAATGAGTGTTTAACTCTAGAGTATTTCTTTTCTTTTCTGTGGCTTTTGCCGATTTACCATCTAATAAAATAACGCCACCCATACCTGCTCCATAAATACTGGCTGAGGGTCCTTTAAGGATTTCCATACTGCCAAGAGCATTTATATCTAAAAGGTTAAAATAGGAAACGCCATTAGCGTCGGTGAATGGAATTTCATTCCAATAAACTTTCACGTTTCTGACACCAAAAGGAGAGCGAACAGAGCTGCCACGAATAGAAATTCTATAACTGCCAGGCGAACGTTCTTCCATCTTGATACCCGGATAAAGGTTCATGATTGGCAAAATGCCATTATTGTCAAACCTTTCAATGTCTTTAGCAGCTATAACATGAACTGGAGCAGCTACTTCCGAAATATTTCTATGAGACTCAAAAGCATTGACAGTAACGGGAGAAAGGCTTTGGGTACTGTCTGCCTTGTCTTGGGCTATTGAAGCATTAAAAATTAGAAGTAAAAAACTTGATATGATAATTCTCATTAATGAAAGACTAAATAAGGGATGATTGAATGTTGTAAAACTAATGAAATTGATAAGGTGATGTTCTAAAGGACTTAACAAATGGCCATATTAAGAGATGTTCATTTGGTTTGAGAAGATAGCAAAAGAAAAGGCGTGCCGCTGGCACGCCTTTTAAAGAGAGAAATATATTTATTTTCTATTTCTTCCAGCTATCTCTCAAGCCTACCGTCTGATTAAAAACAAGTTTGTTGGAGCTGCTATCTTTATCTAGAACATAATAGCCTTTTCTAATAAACTGAAATTTATCTTCGAGAGTAGCTTCTGAAAGGCTAGGTTCACCATAGGCAGAAAGGACTTCTAAAGAATTTTCATTCAATAAATCCATAAAGTCGCCATCATAGGCATTTACATCCTCTTCTTTAAAAAGCCTATCATAAACTCGAAGTTCTAATGGAACGTTTTGGTTTTGACCAACCCACTGAATCACACCTTTGGTTTTTACGCCGGAAGTGTCTTCGCCACTTTTACTATTTTCTATCAGACTGCACTTTAATTCAATAACTTCTCCATGATGGTCTTTCACAAAATCATCACACTGAATAATGTAAGCACCTTTAAGTCTGACTACGCCACCTGGCTTAAGTCTGAAATATTTTTTAGGTGCATCTTCCATAAAATCATCTTTTTCAATAAAAATCTCTCTTTCAAACGGTACAATACGAGTGCCTCCGTTTTCGTCTTCTGGGTTATTTTCAACAACGCAATCTTCTATTTTACCTTCAGGGAAATTAGTGATGGTTACCTTAAGTGCCTCTGTTACCACCATTACTCTAGAAGAAATCTTATTTAAATGGTCTTTGACAAAGAACTCTAAAAGGCTGGCATCAATAAGATTGTCGCGTTTCGCAATTCCGATTCTGTCGCAAAAATCTCTAATCGATTTTGGCGTGTAACCTCTTCTTCTTAATCCAGAAATTGTTGGCATTCTTGGGTCATCCCAGCCGTTTACATGCTTTTCTTCTACCAGTTGCTTAAGCTTACGCTTACTCATAATGGCATATCCAAGATTCAAACGGGCAAACTCATATTGTTTTGAAGGAAATATTTCAAGTTTATCAATGAACCAATTATATAACTCTCTGTGTGGGACAAACTCTAAAGTACACACAGAATGTGTGATGTTCTCAATAGAATCTGATTGCCCATGAGCAAAATCGTACATAGGATAAATACACCATTTATCACCAGTTCTATGATGGTTGGCAAATTTGATGCGATAAATAACAGGGTCACGCATGAGCATGTTGGTGCTTGCCATGTCAACTTTAGCCCTAAGAGCTTTTGAACCTTCTTTATGTTTTCCCTGACGCATTTCACGGAAAAGCATCAAGTTTTCTTCTACACTTCTTTCTCTGTAAGGGCTATTTGTTCCAGGAACTGTTGGTGTACCTTTCTGAGTAGCCATTTCTTCAGAAGTGCTGTCGTCAACATAGGCAAGACCATTTTCAATGAGGCTTTCCGCGAATTCATAGAGCTTGTCAAAGTAATCTGAAGCATAAAATTCATTGGCCCAATTAAAGCCCAACCATTTTACGTCTTCTTTTATAGAATCTACGTATTCCGTATCTTCTGTAACGGGATTTGTATCGTCAAATCTTAGATTGGTTTGCCCTCCATAACTCTCTGCTAAACCAAAATTTAAACAAATGGATTTGGCGTGACCTATGTGTAAGTAACCGTTAGGCTCTGGAGGAAATCTGGTTAAGATAGCCTCATGTTTGCCAGAGGACAAATCGTTTCCAACAATTTCCTCAATAAAGTTTAAGCTTTTTTCTTTTTCTTCGTTTGCCATTGTGATGTTCTCTCTTCTCGTGCTTTTCTACCTTTTTTTCTATGTCAGACAATGGAAAAGTTAAACGAGCTTATGTATCTCCTTAATTTTAAAACCTAAATTTGGCTTTGTAAGGCGGCAAAATTACTTAAGATTTCCTTAAACAATGTCTATTTCGGATACCTATTTTACGATTTCTAAACCATCGGCAAGTTTATTTAAAGATAAGGGTAGCAAGTTCTTTGCTTTTGCCTTTCCTATAAACGACGAAGACGATGTTAAAAGGTGTCTGGAGGAAACCAAAAAGGCTCATCCAAAGGCTCGCCACCATTGTTTTGCTTATAGAATAGGTACGGACGACGACAATTTTAGATCATTTGACGATGGCGAACCTTCTGGCTCTGCTGGAAAACCCATATTAAATGTTTTACTTTCTCAGAATTTAAGAAACGTTTTGATAGTTGTGGTTAGGTATTTTGGTGGAACACTTTTGGGTGTTCCCGGACTTATCAATGCCTATAAAATGTCCAGCTTGGAATCTCTTCAAGAAACGGAACTGGAAGAAAGAACCATTAACGAAAACTTGATCATCTCTTTCCAAATTCAAAATATGAATGATGTGATGAGAATTATCAAGAAATATGATCTGACTATAATTTCTCAAGACTATACCGATAAATACATTTTAACCTTGGAAGTCAGATTAGGTTTATTAGAAGATGTAAAAGAGGCTGTTTTGGATTTAAGGTTTGTAGAATTGGAGTCTTCCGAGGATTAAGCTTAAAGTTTTGATTCGGGTACGATTATTGAACGGATTGAAGAAGGTTTCATCAAAACCCTTTAACCATATCTTCAATGAAAAATCTGCTTTTCTCCTTTCTAATAATTTTCACTTTCTCATGTTCAAAAGATACGGCTTCAGAAATAGAACCTGAGAAAGAAGCAGGTCTAAATATTGTTGGGACATGGGAGTCGGATATTGTTTTTTCTGTTACGCAGAAACCAGGGAATGCGGTATTGAATTCTACACTCAATTCTCCAGATGGAAGTTTGGTAGTTTTTGATGCTGATGGGAATTTCACGATGACCAAGTTTTCAATAAGAGAATATGGTTTTGATTCCTTTAAGGCTGGAACCATTAAAGGAGTTTATGAGATTGAAGGAGACAAAGTAAAGTTAACCAGTAGTGCATCCGTGATAAATTACTTTACGGCCAAGATAACTAATGTAACCGTACTGGAGCTTGGACTAAGCAAAGAGCTGCTTTTACAAGCTTTAGAAGAAACTAAGGATAAGATTACGGCTGAAAGCTATAAAAAACAAAGTGATTTTATTTCCGTATATGCGTTTTATAAGCAAGAAGCAACATTCACTAAAAAATAAATAGGGTAGTCAAAAACTACCTGTTAGCATATAAGGTAACTTTTGAGTAATGTTTTTTGAGTTTAGGCCCCTCAATCGCTCACAATCTCTGCTCTCCTAAGTGCTTTAGGGATGCCAAAAGCGGCTACGTATTGCCCAGCCATGGGTCTTATCTTTCTATATAGGCTGTTAAGGACTTTTCTTATAGCCTTTGATTTATCGCCGCTTAAGAAATCATTTTCCAGAAACCAGCCTTTATCTCTCGAAATGGCATCTAGGCTATAGGTTTTTAGCATAAGTTCTAAAGCTTCCTTTTCGCGGGAATCTTCCAATCTATCCAGCTTGTTTTTAAATTCTTTATACATGAAGTGCTCCACCTGAGCGGTAGCCAGCGAAACCATGTGCGTTTGTACCCTTAAGAAGACTTCTGATGGGTGGAGTTTCTTTTTTAGGAATTTTCTCATTCGATCTGAGAGACTAAAAAGCAATTTTTGTGCTCTAAATTCGAAAGCCGAATCTAAGAATTCATAACTTAGGATATGCTCAGAGTTGGTATTCCTTACCGTCAAAGGATTTAAATCGCTTACGGTGGTACTTACTCTTTTTAAGACATGTCTGGCCACGGCCATAAAACCTCCATCGTTAAATTCCTGCTTTAGTTCGGTTAACATGCCTTTGGCTACAAGTTGAAGAAGTACATGGTTATCTCCTTCAAAAGTTGTGAATATGTCTGTATCTGCCTTTAAGTCGGCAAATTCATTTTCGGTTAAATAGCCTTTTCCTCCACATGCTTCTCGGCACTCTTGAATGGTATCTGTGGCATGCCAGGATGCGTAACTTTTTAAGCCCGCTGCTAGGGATTCTACTTCTCTTTTGTCGGTGTTCTCATATTCTTCCACAAATTTGTCTCTAAGTGTGTCTAAAGCAAAACTAAGTGCATAGGACTTGGCTATTAAAGGAAATAAGCGTTTCTGATGGGTTGGGTAATCAAGAATTAGCGTTTCATTTGATTCATTGGAAGAATCAAATTGTCGCCGTTTTAGTGCATATTTTATAGCAATGTCCAATGATTTTTTTGCTGCTGTATTAGATGCTAATGCAACAGAAACTCTTCCGCCTACCAGAGCTCCAAGCATGGTGAAGAATCTCTTTGACTCTTTTTTGATGCTGCTTTTATAATGACCTTCTGAGTCAATTCCTCCGTATTTGTCTAAAAGGTTTTCAACAGGAACTTTAACGTTATCAAACCAAATCCTTCCATTGTCCACACCATTGAGCCCCATTTTATAACCATTGTCTTTTACCGTTATTCCTGGTAATTCATGATGATTCTGGTCTCTCAGTGGAACTATAATGGAATGAATACCTTGATTTACCCCGTTGACTATTAATTGGGCAAAAACCGTGGCTACTTTAGAATGCATGGCGTTACCAATATATTCTTTACCTGCCGAATGCGTAGGAGAGTGTATGGTAATGGTTTTACTGTCATGGTTATATGTAGCTGTGGTTTCTAGATCTCTCACATTGCTTCCGTGTCCAGTTTCTGTCATGGCAAAACAGCCTGTTAGTTCTAAAGAACCTGTTTTTTGAAGGTACTTATCATGATGTTTTTTTGTGCCTAACTGAAGAACAGCCCCACCAAAGAGCCCGAACTGCACTCCAAATTTTATCAATAAGCTGATATTTCCTAAAGCCATGGTTTCAAAAACGGCAGTGTTTGCTCCAGGCGAGTTCTCTCCACCGTATTCCGTCGGATAAGCAGAAGCACCAAAACCCTGACGGGCTAATTCTTTGCATTGCTCGAGAATGAGATTCCTGAGTTCATCCTTTTCTCTTAAAGCATAAGGAACCTCAAAGAAAGGATCCATGAGTAGCTTCTTTGTTTTGTTTTTATGTTCAGCGTACTTTCCATCTAATATCTCTTGGAGCTTGTTCACTTCAAAGTCGCCAAAATCATCAACAGGATAATTGCTTTCAGGCTGAATGGTATTATAAAAGGCTATTTGTGATAGCTGATTGTCGATGCCAAGTTCTTTTTCAAGCCTGACAATAGATTCTTTAACCTTGGGGGAATCCCAAATTAGTTCGTCCTTAGCGTTGGATGCGTTTTTTGCTAAATTAATTCCTAATTGAACCAATGATATTTTATGATCGAGATCGGAGTTGGCAGCATTCTCATGTATATCTGAAAGCCATTTTTTGAAAGTGTCTTCTGATGGTGGATTTTTTTGGTCTGTCCACAGAATTAGTTGTTCTTTATCTTCAGAGCTTAGGAAGTCCATACCATTAACAGTCTTCTTAATGATTTTCATTTCTGAAGGACTTAAAATGGAGTCTGACCAACCTACATAAAATAGTGGTAGAAGGCTGTTAATTCCTGGAGAGTAATTCATAGGATTGAGAATTGTTTCCTAAAGATAACGGGGCTATTTAGAAAACAATTATGACGCTGATGAAATCCTTTAATTCTTTATTTTCGAATTGTTTTCCTTTGTAGATCTCACATAACTCTGTATCAATAAGAAATTGTTCCGAGATAGAAATGGGTAAGGTCGTGAAATTTGGATGCTTTTTTGACTTATATGGTCTCGAATTATTATGGGTTGTTTTGCTTATTATAGCAAAGTTTCCATGGCTTTTGGAGTAAGGTATTTAGATCTTTAATGAAGACTTAGAGTATTTGTTTTTGACCCAGGGCATTATAACTTTGGGATGATTAATTCCGGTTTCAAGGTGTGTGACATTAGCGGAGAAAGGGCGATTTTTTGACACCAAAGGCGGGGCTTTGTTTTATTTTCCATGAATGGTTGTTTATAGAAGTCGATTACCTTTTTTAATTATTAAGAAGCTTTATGTTTCCTCGTCCTATGAATTTGGAAAGCGTTTTTAAGTTGAAATGTCTATTATGCTACTTGAGTTTCGCTATCTTTGTAAATTCTAATAATGAGCTCAATGCCAAGAAATATTAAGATTATACCTTTTTTTGTGATGATTATAGCGGTTATGGGCTGTGGTGGTACTTCTGACTATTTTCCGAAACCGAGGGGGTTTAATAGGCTTGATTTACCAAAACATGAGTATCAAGAACTAGCCGAAGAGCATCCATATTCTTTTGAGTATTCTAAAAGTGCCATTGTACAACCAGATACTTTTGGGCAGGCTGAACCACATTGGATAATTTTATATTATCCAGAATTAGAGACGAGAATACAATTGACGTATAAACCTTTAGGAGGAAACTTGAATAAGTTGTCCAAATTAATTGATGATGCTTATAAGTTGGCTGGCAAACATCATGTGAAGGCTGATTCTCAAGTAGAAAAGATATTAACTTTAGATTCTGGGAAAAAGGCCGTAATCATCGAATTGGAAGGTGAAGTACCGAGTCATTTTCAGTTTTATGTTTCCGACACTTCTCAGCATTATCTAAGAGGAGCTTTATATTTGATGGAGCCTACTTTAAACGATTCTTTAAGACCTTTGGTAGATTATTTAAAAGAAGATTGTATTCATCTTTTACAAACATTAAAATGGACTAAATGATACTTTCTACAGAATCGGCTAATTGGCAAATAGTTCATAAGACAAAGAATGCCATGCAGGCGGAATTGCTTAAGAATGAACTTGAAAATAATGAAATCAAGTGTTTTATTGTAAATAAGAAGGATACGATGTATCCTGTTTTTGGTGCTAATATTTTGTATACCCAATCTAAAGTAGCCGAAGTGGCTAAAGTAATAATTGACGTTTTTTTAAATAAGAATGAATCTGAGTAAATATTCTAACCTTACCCAACGCATCATTGCAGCACTAGTTGGGGTTACCCTTATTATCAGCGGAATATTTTATTCTGAATACAGTTTTTGGTTGGTGTTTCTGTTTTTATCAATCATGACACAGTATGAGTTTTATAAACTGGTGGGTTTAAATGGAAACATACCGCTGTCTATTTATGGAACTATTTGTGGTACCGTACTAAATAGTTTAACCTTTTTTGTGGAGAAGGGAGACTGGCCGTTTAAATTTTATTATACCATTATACCATTATTGGCTATTACGTTTTTTATAAAATTATATAAACGTAAGGATCCTAAGCCATTTGAGAATTTAGGTTATACTTTTTTAGGGATAATTTATGTGGCGGTACCTTTTGCTCTGGTTAATGAGCTGGCCATGGAAGCACACCATTATAAGCCTCTTTTAGTTTTAGGAGTTTTAGTTATCCTTTGGGTCAACGATAGTGGTGCTTATTTCGTAGGTACTATGATGGGTAAGCGTAAATTGTTTGAAAGAATTTCTCCGAAAAAGACCTGGGAAGGGCTTTTTGGTGGAGCAATAAGCTCTTTGATTGTGGCGTTAATTTTTTCAAGGTATTACACTTCCCTTGAGCCTTGGCAATGGATGGTAGTGGCAGCAATTATTGTGATAACTGGCACCTTAGGAGATTTGGTAGAGTCGCTCTTTAAAAGAAGTATAGCTATCAAAGATTCTGGAAGCCTTATTCCAGGTCATGGAGGGTTTTTAGACCGGTTTGATGGTCTTTTGCTTTCCATGCCTTTTATTCTTACTTTTCTCAAAATATTCGCTTAATGCGTCAAAAGAAGATACTTTTTGTAATGTGTTTAATGGCTTTTCTGGCCGTTGGTAAAACTTATGCCCAAGGTGAAAAGAAGTTTGTCACCTTTAGTGGTTTTGTGATTGATGGAGATAACGACGAGCCGCTTCCAGGGGCTTATATCATCAATGAGCGGGCTGGTAGGGGTACTTTGACAAATGATAAGGGTTACTTCCTGTTGAACGTATTTCCTGGGGATAGTATCATTTTTAGTTACCTAGGTTTTAAGAAACAATATCATATAATTCCTTCCGATGTGAGTTTGTCTTATTCGGCAGTTGTGGAGCTAAGACAGGATGCCACTATGTTAAAAGAAGTTAAAGTTTATCCATTTAGCACAGAAGAGGAGTTTAAATTAGCCCTGATAGAAATGGAATTACCAAATTCTCGTGAGCGAGCTAATATGGAAGAGAACTTAAGTAGAGAAAACTTAGATAGGGCTTTTGCGATGCAAGGAATGAGTGCTGATGCCAATTATAGATATGCGATGAATCAACAGCTTATGCATATTCAAAGTAGAGGTACTATCACTACAAATCCTTTGACCAGTCCGTTTGCTTGGGCTAGTTTTATTAAGTCTATTAAAGACGGAACGTTTACCAATAAAGCTTGGAAAAAGGGTGATTATATTCCGAAATCGGAAGGATCACGAGATGCCATTATGCGTAGCAGCAATTAGTGGCGTATTAGAAATGATTTTGAGAGGTCACTAGCGAGTTTTTATTTCTTTCCGAACCAGCCAGCATAAGTGAGGTAGTTGTCTGCTGTTCGCATAAATACTTCTCCTGCTTTGTCCGAAACATCTTTAAGGTATTTGGCAGGGTTTCCAACCCAAATTTGACCCGAAGGAACTTTTGTATTTGAGGTAACCACTGCTCCAGCACCAATGATGGAGTTTTTGCCTATTACAGCTCCGTCCATGACGATAGCACCCATGCCTATTAAAACCTCTTCTTCTACTACGCATCCATGCAGTATGGCGTTATGTCCAATGCTTACATTGTCACCAACGATGGTTTTGGTTTTCTCATAGGTGCAGTGAATCACTACACCATCTTGTATATTAACTCTGTTTCCTATTCTAATGCTATTTACATCGCCTCTAAGCACAGCATTAAACCAAACGGTACAATCTTCACCCATTTGGGTATCGCCTACCACAGTGGCATTAGGGGCTAACCATGAAGAAGCTGGAACTGTAGGAGATATGCCTTTTACGGGAAGTAGTAGAGCCATTTTAATTTATTGCTTTAATGTAATGAGCTATTTTTTTGCCATCTTTTATTATTTCTTTGTGAAAGATAAAGCCTTGTTTTGTTAAAACATGAATAGATGGCGTATTTTCCAAATCAACAATGGCTAAAAGCGTTTTAAAACTGCTTAGAGAGGAAGCATAGTTTATTATGGCTTTTAACATTTCTGTTCCGAAACCTTTTTGCCAATAGATAGGAAAAATGGCGTATCCTACTTCCAAGATACCTTCTTGAACTGCAGTGATTTTTACATACCCAATAAAGGTATTATCTTCTCTAAGTTCAGCCTTTATAAACCCAATTTTTGGGTTCTCCTTATTAACGAGAAGTTGATATTCAAATCTCTCTTTAGCATCAGATAGGGATAGTCTTGTTGAAGTAATGTATGTCATTACCTCATCGCTTTGCGACATCTCTAAAGATTCCTTTTCATCTGAAGAGGTAATTTGAGAGAATATTAACCTATCTGAAGAAAACACTAGAAATGTCTTTCGCCCTTTTCTCTTTTTCCTAACATGACAGCACCTGTCATAGCCACAAGAAATAGTATAGATACTAATTCGAAAGGTAATAGATACTTACTGTATAAAAGTGTCCCTAAAGTCTCTATGAAGCCTGTTTTTACCTGATAAGTAGCAGGATTAGTTCTAGGAATGTCGGTCATTCTTATGGCCGCAATAAGAATAAGAGCAATGGTACCTCCAACTATAGTGGCAGCTATCATCACTTTATTATTATGAAGTGCTGGGGCGGTATCTTCCTTAATATTTAGAAACATAACCACAAAGAGGAAAAGCACCATAATGGCTCCAGCGTAAACAATGATGTTTACAACGGCAATGAACTGAGCATTAAGAAGGATATAATGAGCAGACAGGGAAAAGAAAGTAAGTATTAAATAAATAATACTATGAATTGGGTTTTTAGACATGATGGTACCCAAAGCACCAAATAAGGTAACTACCGAAATGACATAAAAAAGCCATTGGGTCGAAGTCATGTTTTGTAAATTATTGATAAAGTCCATTTGACGTCGATATTAGTAATTAACTGGTTTTTGTTGTTCCCAAAGTTTTTGCATTTCCTCTTTGGTCCATGCGTCTCTTTCGTATCTTTCATTCATGTCTTCCACAAGTTGGTCTTTGCCATAAATAACTTGGTCACGACTGGTGAAAACAGGTACAAATTTATCATGTCTTAGATAGACAGCTTCTTTAGGGCACGCTTCTTCACATAAACCGCAAAAAATACAGCGAAGCATGTTTACTTCATACGAAGCGGCATATTTTTCTTCTCTGTAAAGAGATTCTTCTCCTTTCACTCTTTCAGCAGCAACCATGGAAATGGCTTCTGCTGGGCAAGCAACGGCACAAAGACCGCATGCCGTACATCTTTCTCTGCCCTCTTCATCTCTTTTTAAGATATGATGCCCTCTAAATATAGGCCCTAAATATCTTTTTTGTTCGGGATATCTTATGGTTACTTTTTTGGAAAAAAAGTGTTTTAAGGTTATTCCCATTCCTTTCGCAATACCTGGAAGATATGTTTTCTCCGCCAGCGTTAAAGGTGTTTTATCTGTCTTTTTAGCTCTATTGGTTAATTGCATATCAGAGTGTTGCTTTTTTTGTTGAAAACAGAAATGAATAAGCGTAAACAAGAGCAATAAATACAGCTAAGCCTATCCAGTTTACCAAAAATGGTTGACCTGAAAGCTCTGCTGCCGCCGTAATAATAAGATTGACAACGGCCAAAGGTAAAAGTCCTTTCCATCCTAAATCCATGAGTTGGTCATATCTAAATCGCGGCAATGTCCATCTTACCCACATAAATAAGAATATAAAGAAGAAGATTTTCCCGAAGAAGGCCATTGTACCTATTAAAGTTGTAAGATTATGACCTATCGTTTCTCCAAATTGACTTATTAATTGAACAGATACCCAATCCATGCCTGGAAAATTAAAACCACCAAAATAAAGTGTGGCAATAACCGCAGAAGTAATAAACATATTGACGTATTCAGAGAATAGGTAAAGGCCTAATTTCATAGAACCATATTCTGTATGGTAACCTGCAACCAGTTCATTCTCAGATTCTGGAAGGTCAAATGGTGTTCTGTTACATTCTGCAAAGGCACAAACCAAGAAGATAAGAAAACCTAAAGGTTGGTAGAATACATTCCAACTACCACCATGCTGACCTTCTACAATGGTTCTTAGAGACAAAGAGCTAGACATCATAACAATGGCGATAATGGATAAACCCATGGCTAATTCGTAAGAGATGTTTTGCGATGCAGCTCTAATAGCCCCATAAAGTGAGTATTTGTTATTGGAAGCCCAGCCGCCAATAAGAATGCCATAAACACCCAATGATACCACACCAAAAACCCATAAGATACCAATATTTACCTCAATAACCTGAACTAAGATCTTTTGACCTTCATAGATGATACTATTTCCAAAAGGTATTACAGAACTGGTCATTAAGGCGGTTAACATCGCTAGAGCGGGCCCAAAGATAAATAACCATTTGTCTGCTAGGGTAGGGACAAAGTCTTCTTTAAAAAAAAGTTTTCCAGCATCCGCTAGTGGTTGTAAAAGTCCAAAAGGTCCCGCTCTATCTGGTCCAACTCTATCTTGTATATATGCTGCTATAACTCTTTCGAAATAGGTTTCGTATGCAGCTATTGTAAGAGATAGGGCAAAAATGCCGAAAACAATTAAACCTTTTATGATTATAACTCCTTCCATAAAATTAATCTTCTAACAATTTAAAGTCTTCGTTTTTTTCCATTAATGCCTTATAGTCATCAGATTGTTTAATCTCTTCTAGATTTTTGTCATAAGGCCTGCTGTCATCTATATTCTTAAAGTTATGCTGAGCATATTCTAATGCAAAAGCAGGCTTCTTAACCAAGTCAGCTCTATATTTATTGGCAGACATAACAGAATGGCGATCCATTTGGGCTGGACCTTCAATGGTCCAATCTTTTGTTTCTTTTTTCTCAAATCTACAGGTGTTGCAGATGAATTCCTCCACTTCTCCCCATTGATTTTTTTTGCCCGTAACTCTTATAATTTCGTCACCTTTATACCATAAATGTACTTTACCACAGCATTTGTCACAATCTCTATGAGCATCCATTGGTTTCGTAAACCAAACTCTGTTTTTAAAGCGGTATGTTTTATCCGTTAAAGCTCCTACTGGACAAACGTCAATCATATTTCCAGAGAAATCATTATCAATCGCTTGACCGATATAAGTGCTAATTTCTGCATGATCTCCTCTGTTCATAACGCCATGGCATCTACCGTCAGTAATTTGGTCTGCCGTATGCACACATCGGTAGCATAATATACAGCGATTCATATGAAGCTGAATTTTATCACCTACGTCTTCTCTTTCAAAAGTTCTTCTTTCTTCTTCAAAACGCTGCGTTTCCGTTCCATGTTTAAAAGAGAAATCTTGTAAATGACATTCACCGGCCTGATCACAAACTGGGCAATCCAAAGGATGATTGATTAAAAGAAATTCCACTATACCTTTTCTGGTGTCTACGACCTCTTCGTTGGTATAGTTTTCTACAACCATTCCATCTTGGGCTGGCGTAATGCACGATGCCACAAGTTTTGGCATAGGCCTTGGATCTTTTTCTGAACCCTGAACTACTTTAACAAGACAGGCTCTGCATTTTCCTCCTGATTTTTCCAGAGGTTTGTAATAACACATAGCCGGAGGAGCCACTTCTGGTCCAATTTGCCTTGCGGCTTGCAGAATGGTTGTTCCTTGCGGAACCACTGTTTCCACACCGTCTATTGTTACTTTTATAGTGTTTTCCATTATTTAATGGTCATTATTTTATTATCAGAAATGAAACTAGCCACTGCATCTCCCGTAAAAACAGATCCTTTAGGGGTGAAATGGCAGTCGTCATAGAAATATTCTCCGTTATTCGGTATTATTTTATCAAGTCTTAAAACAGGGGCGTCAAGCTTTATAGCGGTCTTTTCCATGTCGCTATTCATTTTGTCCATAGATTTTTGCATAAAATCTTTAGAGAATTTGAAATCTTTGTTCTTGTTCATCCAGTGATATTTTTGAAGCGTTTTGTCTTCAGAAAGCCAAGTAGTAGGCTGAGTCATAAGGATAACTGGAATATCGTTGGCTTTGCATATACCTATGAACGAGGTCACCATTTTCTCATAATAGTCAAAATTGACATTTGGATTACTTCCTAAGGGCAATTCTTGCGTTTGTATCGGAGGTATTAAATGGTCAGAGAAATGAATATCTGTTCCTGGGGGTATAGGTCTATGTTTTCTCTCTTTTAGGTGATCAATTTTTGTAGACTTGGCGTTAAATCTATTTTTAGCATTTATGCCCAATCTAAAAATGGTAGATTTACCTAGTAGCAATTTTGGCCAGCGAATAAGTTCGCTTGAAACAGGAATGTCATTAAACCTTAAAAGGTTATTATCTCCCATCAACACATTTAAATCATTAACCCCCGCGAACAAAATAACCATATCCGGTTTCAAATGTATAACGCGGTTTTGGAGCAAAGAAATATGATCAAACATGGCCGATCCTGCCGTGCCGCCGTTATAGACATTGATAGGCTGTTTCAATGATTCCTCTAAATGTCTCTCGAGTATTTGACACCAGCTTTTTTCGTAAGGGTAGTCATAACCTTGAGTGGTGCTTCCGCCTATGGCATAAATACTAAATTCATCTTTAGTAGTATCTATATCATCATTGTGCCTAAATCCGAAGTTGTTGATATGAATATCGTTTACCAAAGATTCTGTTTCCGGAAAAAGCTCGTTTGGTCTGAAAAGAAATGCAAAATCTGAGTTTCTACGGTTTTGTAATCTAATAACCTCGCCTGTAGTGTACGATTTCACTCTTAAGTGGGCATAGGGATCTGGTAGTTTTATGAAAAAAGATAAAACTACCTCCGCTATCAGGAGGGTAAAAAGAAATACAATTATACTATAGAATAGACCTTTCATTTTAAGCCAAAGTCATTGCTAATTTTGAAAAATATACGCCTTTTGTTGTGGCTTGCTCTGGGTGTCTAATATGCCACTCAAACTCATCTCTGAAATGACGAATAGCACTTGCTACCGGCCAAGCTGCCGCATCGCCTAGGGGGCAAATGGTATTTCCTTCTATTCTTTTGGCAACGTCTACAAGCAAGTCTATGTCTTTCTCGTTTCCTTTTCCATGCTCTAGTCTGTAAAGAACCTTCTCCATCCAGCCTGTACCCTCACGGCATGGAGAACACTGTCCGCAAGATTCATGGCGATAGAATCTTGTAAAGTTCCAAGTGTTTCTTACAATACAAGTGGTTTCATCCATGGCTATAAATCCACCAGAACCCAGCATTGTACCAGATTGAAAGCCACCGTCTGAAAGAGATTCGTATGTCATAAGTCTTGACTCTCCTGCAGCTGTTTTTAAAATAAGGTGAGCAGGTAAAATTGGTACGGAAGAACCACCAGCTACTACAGCTTTTAATTCATGACCATCTCTAATTCCACCTAAATACTCATCTGAGTAAATAAATTCTTCAACAGGTAGCCCTAATTGAATTTCATAAACCCCAGGGTTTTTAATATGACCAGAAGCCGAAATTAATTTTGTTCCTGTACTTCTGCCTATACCCATTTCGGCATAAGCTTCACCCCCGTTTTGAATAATCCAAGGTGTATTTGCAATGGATTCTACATTGTTTACGACGGTAGGGCATTGATAAAGACCTTTTACTGCAGGGAAAGGGGGTTTGTTTCTAGGATTCCCTCTTTTACCTTCAAGAGATTCTAATAAGGCCGTTTCTTCACCACAGATATATGCTCCACCTCCTGGCTGAACAATTAACTCTAAATCAAAACCGCTTCCTAATATATTTTTGCCTAGATAGCCAGCAGCTTTAGCCTCTGCAATAGCCTTTTCTAGAATATGTATAACGTACATTAACTCGCCCCTTACGTAAATAAAGGATTTGTTTGCACCTAAGGCAAAACTTGAAATGATCATTCCCTCAATGAGTAAATGAGGATTTTTCATCATCAAGTAATGATCTTTAAATGTACCAGGTTCAGATTCATCGGCGTTGCATACAAGATATCTCGGTACACCCTCAGGTTTGGCTAGGAAACCCCATTTCATTCCCATCGGGAAACCTGCACCACCTCGGCCTCTTACACCTGCTTTTTTAACCTCTTCTACCACCTCATCAGGAGACATCGTTTTTAACGATTTTTCCACTCCCAAATAACCGCCTAGTTTTTTATAGACAGCAATCTGTTCAAGACCTTCTGTACCTATATCTTTGGTTAATATTTTGATATTGTCTGCCATTAGTTTTTACTCCTTAGGTCATCGATAATCTCGTCAACTTTATTGTTGTCAAGGTGTAAATAGAACTTTTCTCTAATTTGAAAACAAGGCCCCCAGCCACATGCGGCCAAGCATTCTACTTCTTTAAGGGTTATTAAACCATCTTCTGTAGTTTGACCAGTTTCAATATTTAGTTTGTCTTTTAAATGACCATAGACCTCTTCGCCTCCCATGACACAGCAAGGGCCCGTTCTACAGTATTCAATGACATGTTTTCCCACCGGTTCCAAATGAAACATGGTGTAAAAAGTAGCTACTTCATAGACTTCCACCGGCTGAATAGATAGTATTCCGGCTACGTAGTCCATGGTTTCTGAACTTACCCAGCCAAATTGCTCTTGAGCCAAATGTAAGATTGGCAATAAGGCGGACTTCTGCTTTCCTTCGGGATAGCGGGCTATTATTTCTTCAACTTTCTGAAGTCTTTCAGGAGTGAAAGTGATATTTTCTTTTATGTCAGGCATCTAATTCCCCAGCGATTACATTTAAACTACTCATTATGGCTACGGCATCAGAAATGGTTAGACCTTGTACCATTTCAGAATAAGCCTGATAATATATAAAACTTGGTCTTCTAAAGTGAAGTCTGTAAGGTGTTCTTCCTCCATCACTTACCAAGTAGTATCCTAATTCTCCATTTCCTCCTTCTACAGCGTGGTAAACCTCACCTATGGGTGCTTCTATCTCTCCCATAATTATTTTGAAATGGTAAATAAGTGCTTCCATACTTCTATAAACTTCCTTCTTAGGAGGAAGGTAATAGTGGTCTTCATTAGCAAAATATGGTCCGACTGGAAGGTTTTCTAAGGCTTGTCTGATAATTTTCAAGCTTTCCCACATCTCCGCATTTCTGACCATATATCTATCGTAGGTATCACCATTGTGACCCACAGGAATCTCAAAATCAAAATCCTCATAAGAGGAATATGGCTCCATTGCTCTTACATCATAATCTACACCAGCCGCTCTTAGGTTTGGCCCTGTAAAGCCATATTCCATGGCTCTCTCCGCCGTAATACCGCCCACATTAACAGTACGATCCATGAAAATCCTATTTCTATTCATAAGATTTTCAAACTCAGCCAGTACTTTAGGGAAAGAGTTATAAACAAGGTCTTTAATTTTGGCTAAAGCGGTAGGAGAGAGGTCTCTTTCCATGCCACCCACACGACCCATATTTGTAGTAAGCCTTGCTCCGCATATCTCCTCGTATATTTCGTAAATCTTTTCTCTCTCTTGGAATAGATATAAGAAGCCAGAGTAAGCTCCAGTGTCTACACCTAAGATAGAATTACAAATAAGATGATCGGATATACGAGCCAATTCCATCAATATCACACGAATATATTGAGCTCTTTTTGGCACTTCCACACTAAGAAGCTTCTCAACCGTCATGTGCCATCCAAAATTGTTAATTGGAGAGGAACAATAGTTGAGTCTATCGGTTAATGTAGTTATTTGATAAAATGGTCTTCGTTCCGCAATCTTTTCAAAAGCCCTATGAATATAGCCGACGGTCTGAACGCCAGAGATAATTTTATCTCCGTCCATTTTGAGTACATTCTGAAAAATACCATGCGTGGCAGGGTGTGTAGGACCAAGATTTAAAGTAGTTAGTTCTCTTTCTTCTTGAATAGGAAGATTGAGAGCTAAAGCTTCAGAAGTCAGTTTCGGTATGTTTATTTCTTCTGCCATATATTATCTTCCAAAAAGGGCGTCTATTTTATCTTCGCGGGTTGCATCTTCTAATGGATATTCCTTTCTCATAGGATGATAATCCATTTCGTCCATATTCAGTATTCTAGTCATATTTGGATGTCCAGTGAAGTTGATTCCGTAGAAATCAAAAGTTTCACGCTCCATCCAGTTTGCTCCGGCATAAAGACTTATGGCAGTAGGAATATTAATGTCATCTTTAGGTAAGTATACTTTGATTCTTACCCTAACGGCATTTTCAAAACTATGAAGATGATAAATAACTCCAAACTCTTTTCCTTTGGCATCAGGGAAATGGATTCCAGTGATGTCGGTTAAAAATTTAAATTTTAACGTTTCACTTTGGTTAAGATACTTTAGAATATTTATAATATTATCTGGCGTAGTAGAAAATGTTAAGAGGCCATAAGGCTCTTCAAATTCGGTTACAGCTCCACCAAAGTGACTGACCAAATCTTCTACTATTTCTTGATTACTGATCATTCTTTTTAGATGTTATATGATTCTAAAAGAGCTTTGTATTCTTCAGACTCGCGTCTTCTTAATGGTTCATTTTTTGCCAATTCTTGAATTTGCATTAAACCATCTAAAATTTGTTCTGGCCTTGGAGGACAACCAGGTACGTAGACGTCTACAGGAATTATCCTATCAATTCCTTGTAATACGGAATAGGTGTCAAAAATACCTCCTGACGACGCACAGGCACCTACGGCAATAACCCATCTAGGTTCTGCCATTTGAAGATAAACCTGTTTAACTACTGGAGCCATTTTTTTGGCTATGGTTCCCATCACCATTAAGAGGTCTGCCTGCCTTGGAGAGAAACTTGGTCTTTCAGAACCAAATCTTGATATATCGTAGTGAGAACCCATGGAAGCCATGAATTCGATGCCGCAACAAGACGTAGCGAATGGTAAAGGCCACAAAGAGTGGCTTCTTGCTAGACCAATAACTTGGTCTAAAGAAGTGGCGAAAAATCCAGAACCTTCATAACCATCTGGTGCATCTACTGTTTTTACTGTACTCATGAGATTTCTTTAGATGTTTTTAGTCCTTTTCCCAATTTAAAACGCCCTTGCGAATGATATAGTAAAATCCAGCCATAAGGAAAGTTACAAAAAGTAACATCTCCATAAAACCAAACCAACCGAGACTTTTGAAGTTCACTGCCCAAGGGTACATGAATATAATTTCAACATCAAATAAAACGAATAGGATAGCGATAAGAAAATACCTTACTGATAATGGAGCTCTTGCGTCACCTTCAGATTCAATGCCACATTCAAAAGGAGCCTCCTTTTTCTTGCTCTTTAATCTTGGCCCAATTAAATGGGTAATAACTATTGTAAATCCAACAAATCCAATTGCTAAAGCGAATTGAAATAATATTGGTAAATAATCTTGCGGTAAATTGCTATTCATTTGGTCTTGAAATCAAGCTGCAAAATTACCATTCATTGCAGTGTTTTACAAATTGATTGGAGTGTAATTCTGCTTAAAAATAATACTCAGAAGTGTACTTTTTTATAAATAGAACATTTAGAAGAAAGTCTTTGATAATAAAGGAGTCTTTCAGCGTAGATTGAAGTTTTTATTCAATCATTAACTTTCCAGTAAACTTGTCTCGGTTGTTTTTGACTTTCAAAATATATTTACCTTGTGGTAATTTATCCAAGTCGATTGTAATTGGACGATTAAAAATTTCAACATATTCTGAGTAACGAGGTTTGCCACTTAAATCAAAAATTGTTACTGTCGCCCTATCCACATCTTCCAGGGTTTCAATGGTTATTTTCTTGTCAGGTGTTGGGTTTGGATAGAAACTGAAACCGTTTCTACGCTCATCCAAATAATATTGGAAAGGCTGAGAGGTGTCAGACTCACAAGTTTTGATAGAGCCATTTTTTAAGATATAAGTCTTAATGCCTTTTAATAGATAGTCGCCAGTTTTTGTTGCTTTTATAAAAGCTGTGTTTTGATTAATTTTTGTGTCATTCACGACCCATAGATATTGCATGTTAGAGGTGTCGGAAGTGAATAAGGAATTAAGTGTAAAAGTTCCGGTTTGGAGTATTGTGGGATTCTTTGGTTTTTCAAGGACCACGATTTCTTTAGAATCAGACGCGGGGGACATACAGCCGAACTTATTACTTGTTCTTAAATATACTTCCCTGGTGTTTTTTAGCTCTATTTGTTCGGTAGTATGACCAGTACTCCAGTTATAACCGTAAGCAGGAGTTGATTTTAAAATGACCGTTTCGTCATCACATACCTCTAAACTACCTTCTGGCACAATGTTTGGCTTCTCTGGGCTTGGGTTAACTATAATGTTAATACTATTAGAAGAAGAAGTACAGCCAAACTCATTCTTGTTTATGGCATAATATGCCCCTGTTGTTCTTACAGTGAGCTCTCTTAAAGAGCTACCAGAGTTCCAAAGCATGTTTTGTTGATTCTCAACACGTAATATGGTTGAATCGGAGTCGCAAAATTCATTAGGCCCAAGGTTTTGGATACTCGGCTTTAATGCGGCGGGTTTAATGGTAACGGTGACAGGATTTGACTGTCCTTCACATCCAAATTCATTTTTTGCTTTTACGGTGAATGAGCCTGAAGAATTTATTCTGACGTCTTGCGTATTTTCGCCCGTACTCCATTGGATACCGGTGTTTAAATTTGAGCTTAGAATTAGTTCTTCATCCGAGCAAATATCGAGAGGGCCAGAAGCTATTATTTGTGGAACAGGAGTAGGTAAATTTTTAACTTGTACTTTGTCACTTTCAGCTCCGCAAAGGTAAATGTTGACGTGCGTTAAAAAATAGGCTCCAGGCTGACTGGCTCTTATGGTATTTGCTTGCTCGCCAGTGTTCCAATAATTCCAAAAGTTGCTATTGGTCTTTATTTCTACAGATTGCCCCTGGCAAAATTCTGTTGAGCCGAGGGCTTCAATATTGGGTTTAACAGGAAATAAGGAATTGTCAAATAGAATAGGAGCGGAATAATAGATATTGCCGTATAGATCTTTTGCTTGACCTTGATGATATCCCGTGCCTACCGTGGTACGAATATCATTTTCACCGTTATTCCATTTATAAGAGGAATAACCTACAGGGGCAGCTAGGTGCATAGGCTTCGCTGGGTTCTCATTTTTGCAGTTATATTCAATTTGCATAGGCGGGTTGCCAAATTGCGGATTTGAGTATGCAAAGAAATCTGATGACATGTAATTATTCCATTGATTGGCCACTTTGGTGAATCCTGTGGTAGAGAAATGAACTCCGTCAACTCTATCTAATATTTCATCTGTATTTGGTCCCGCAAAAACATTCCCATTATTACCAATAACAGCATTTTGAGCATCAATGATAGGTTGGTGAAATCTTTCGGAAGTTTTTGAGACTCTAGCGACCATCCAAGAAATGTTTTTGCCAGTTCTGTTATTGGCCTCTTGGATCATTCTTGTCAAGTCTGCATAGTAAGTGTCGAACGGTGTGTGGAGAAAGTTATCGCTTTCTCCTTGATGCCATAATACAGCTCTAAGTCCGGTTAAATTGGTATAATAATGCAAGGCATCTGTAATGCTGGAAAATGGATATCCAGCAGGGGCTTGATTATAGGAGTAAGGGTTGGTGCCTTTTTCACCATTTGAAGATTTTACAAATTCCGTAACGGGAAAACCTTCCCATGCGGCATTCATGAAAAGTATAGGGACATTAAGTTTGTTAGCTAGTAAATCACCGAGTTCTCCCCAATACCATGAGCCTTTACCCGTTGGAGCTATTGAAGATCCAGCATCTAAATGACCAAAAGAGGGGTAAATCGGTTGGTTATAACCTTCGCTGAAAAAATTGGATACTACGTTTACTCTATCGTCATAAGCAGGTTTCTGGCCTCGACCATAATAGCCTTGTGCATTTGATTGGCCAGAGATTAAAAATACTTCTCCTACGCCAAATTTACTAACCACACTTTCTGCAACTACGCGTCCATCCTGTATTCCACGAACTCGTAACTCATACCAACCTCCCTGTACTACTAAAGATCCACGATAGGTTCCGAAGAAGGGTGGAGCCACTATGGTGGTCCAGTCTATAGGCGTTCCACCTTGAATTGGTGTGAGTTTGGCTTCAATTTTGTCCATTCTCGCCCTAAAATTTCCAGCTATGTAGACAATGGTTGCGTTACCATTATTTCTTTGAAAAACAGCTCTTTCAGACGGAAATGTTATATCAATGTCCTGTGCAAAAGAGTTACCACTAAAGCATATAAAAAGATAAAGTACTACTTTTCTTAAAGTTCCCATGTAACCAAAATGGTTTTTTTCTTATACTAAAATCAGTTTTTAAAAAGCACATTTTTTCATGGGGAATTTTTAAGATAAATGAGCCCAGAGGACATCTTTTAACTCTTGAATTCCGTTTAGGTTTAGGGAAGAAAACATTACTGTAGGAATATCCTTTGGTAATTTTTTACTTATTTTTTCAAGGTCTTTTTTAGTTTGAGTATCCGTTTTAGAGATTCCCAAAATCCTGTGTTTGTCTAATAGTTCAGGATTATATTTTTTTAATTCGTTTAACAATGTCTGGTATTCGGCTTCAATATCTTCACTTTCAGCTGAAACCAAAAAAAGTAATATTGAATTGCGTTCAATATGTCTTAAAAATCTTATACCAAGTCCCTTACCTTCGGCAGCACCCTCTATAATTCCAGGTATATCAGCCATAATAAAGGACTGATAATCATGATATTGAACTACCCCAAGATTGGGAGTCAACGTGGTAAAGGCATAATTTGCTATCTCAGGCTTTGCAGCAGAAACAACAGATAATAAAGTTGACTTTCCGGCATTGGGGAAACCTACTAAACCTACATCCGCCAAAACTTTTAACTCACAAATGACCCAACCTTCTTGCCCGTCTTTACCGGTTTGAGCGTATTGAGGAGTTTGTTTGGTAGCTGATTTGAAATGAGTGTTCCCTAAACCGCCTAAGCCACCTGAATAAAGTATAGTCTCCTGTTGGTCTTCGGTGATTTCTGCTAGAATTTCTCCAGTTTCAGAATTTTTAACTACCGTTCCAATGGGTACTTCAATAAACACATCTTGTCCTTGTGCACCAGAACTCTTGCTTCCACTTCCTCTAACACCGTTTCCGGCTTTGATGTGTTTCTGGTATCTCAGATGTATCAGGGTCCATAGATTCCGATTACCTCTTAGAATCACATGACCACCTCTGCCGCCATCGCCGCCATCTGGTCCACCTTTGTCGACCATCTTTTCCCTTCTAAAATGAACTGAACCCGCACCACCGCTTCCGGAGGTACAGTGTATTTTTACGTAATCAATGAAATTTGACGTCATTTTAGATTGAATTTTAAAGCTATAAAGGATTAATTAAAAATTAAAGATTGATTCCTGAAATTGATTATACGGTCACCTATTTTTATCAATTGCATTGGAAATGTTAGCGAAGATGCTATCTATGGCTCCAATACCTTCAACTTTTATAAGTTTTCCTTGGCTTTCATAATATGGAAGTACATGAATAGTTTTTTGAAAATACTCATCTATCCTTTTAATCAGTTTTATTTCGTCATCATCTGCTCTACCGCTTACCTTTTTTCTTTCAGCAATTCGTTTTTTTATTTCGTCTTGATTTACGTCTAATTGTATTACAAGCGTAATTGTCTCGTCTTTGGTCTTTAAGAAATTGTCTAAAGACTCGGCTTGTGCTACTGTACGTGGGAAACCATCAAAAATGAAGCCAGAAACATTTGGATTGGCTTCTACTTCCTCTTCCAACATATTAATTGTGATGGAATCTGGAACTAGAATTCCTTCTGAAAGCAATTCTTTTACCTTTTGTCCTAGAGGAGTATTATTCGTGATATGCATTCGAAACATATCACCAGTTGAAATATGAGCCAAATTATATTTTTCAATGATTTTGGCTGATTGAGTGCCCTTCCCTGCTCCGGGAGGTCCAAAGATTACAAGATTAAACATGAATAGAATTTTAGATTAACGAACAACAAATTTAGGACTATTTGTTAAACGAGGAATACAAACTTGTGAAACAAAAAAAGCCTGGCATTAGCCAGGCTTTAATTTATCTGGAAAATTTATTTACCAGATTGTGTTTTTTGCTTACCAGAAGTTGCCTTTTTGGTACTATCAGTAGGCATTACTTCTACTTCCGGGGTAATGCCCAATATAGAATTTTTTAGGTCTATAGCTCTTTGATATGTCGGGTCATATTTCAATAACTCATCAATGAAAACCATAGCCTTATCAGCGTCTTTATTTATAAGCCATTCTTTTGCAGCCAAATAGCTATATGCTTCAGAAAGACTGGCGGCATTAGCAGGTTTTTGGTCATCTGGAATTAAAGAGACATATTTCTGATATCTATCAGCAGCAATGAAGGTCGTATCTTCTGAGTTTTTATATGCTTTAGACCTTGCACTCATTAAATATGGCGGAGCCCAAGTGTCTTTATATAAAAGAACAACTTTATCAAATGTAGAATCTGCAGCGGCGTAATCTCTTACGATGTACTGTAGGTAGCCTAAGCTCCAAAAATCTTGACCATTTGGTGCTTTCTTGTTTTTTATGGCTTTTGAAACATAAGTAAGTGCTGATGGATAGTCCTGCTTCTCTTGGAAATATCTACCTAATTCACTGTAGTAGTCAAAAGTGGTATCTTTTAAAGATATAGCTTTCTCTATGTTTTCAATCGCTAACTTATCATTCGCTTCCATGTTTGCCTCATCAGTTTTAGCTAAATAAGCTCGACCAATAAAACCATAGTCTAGACCAAAAATTTCTGCTTTTTCTGCTACACTAAGGTATTTTTTCAAATCTGCTATGGCAGCGTCATAGTTACCCAATTCAAATTTAGAAATACCAGAAAGTCTATGAACAATTGGATCTTGATTACAAGATTCAATTTCTTTAATCTTCTTAAGAACGTTGTCAAAGTCTTTTGCTGTAAAAGCTAACTTCGTGTATCTAAGTTTAGCAGAGCAATCGGCATCTCCGTATTCTAAGTATTTCTGTGCGGCATCAGCAGCTTTTTCCCATCTCTGGTATGTTTGCTCTAAAGAAGATAGGTAGTAGTACGCAGGAGCATGTTCGATATCAGCAGCAATGGAGTTAGCAATGGCCGTCTGAGCGTCAGGATAGTTTTTACCTTGTAACCATATTTTAGCCATGAAGGAATAGATATAGGCCTTGTCTTTAGGATCAAGTCTTTCTGCATTCCTAAGGGCATTCATTAAATCACCACCTTCGTTTTTAATGTCGTAGGCTTTAGCCTTTACAACATAGTACTGAGGGTTATCAATTTTCTTAACTTCTAATGCTTTGTCAATAAGCATAATGGCTTCAGCTGGGTCGTTAGACCAATCAAAAAGCGTATATGCTTCAGCTGCTCTATAGATTAATTCAGAATCTTTAGAACCTCTTCCTTTTCCTATAACATCATCAATAGTAACTTTAGCTCCGGCTAAATCGCCTTTACCAATTTGTACCATAGCCAAACCAAGTGTATTTAGATCATCACCTTTTTTTTCTAGTGAATTTCCCTTAGTAAAAGCCTCTTGAGCTTTGCCCAAATTTTCTTTGGCATTTGGGGTTAGAAGATAAAATCTTCCAAGTTCAAAATAATTTTCTGGTACAGGGTTTGTACTCACTAATTTGTTAAATACCTCTTCGGCTTTAATGTATCTTTCTGCATTCAAATGTCTTAGCCCTTCATCTATCGATTGAGCATTGCCATTAAGAGCAGTAAGAACTAAAACTGAAAAACTTAATAACAGTGTTTTCATAATCGTCTTCATCTTCACTTCCAGTTAAGGTTTGTTTTGTCTGTTAAATTAAAGTTCGCAAAATTAAAAAAATGGTGCTTATTAAAAGCCTTTTAGACCGTAAAATAATGTTTTTTTTATGTTTTACTTAGACTTTTTAGAGAATAAAAGGTTTGTAAATGATATGTTAATACAAAATATTCTTATTCTACAACCACTATCGGATTTCCGGAAGTAAGTTGATAATTTTTAGGAATCAGATAATAGGGCTGTAAACCCATTTTTTCCACCACTAATTGCCCCACTTGCGTACAGGCAAATCGAATGAAACCCATTGCAACCCCCCAACCATTTTGAGTGGTATGTAAATAAATAATTTTAATAAAGGGATATTGATTTTCTTTGAGATTATTTACAGAAGGAAAAGTGCTTGCAGAATTTTCTGTTGTTTTAATACCCAATATCTTAATTCTTTCTTTTAATGCCATGGAGGTTTTATCATCCACATCACTTATCCAGTTTAGACCAACTAGCCCTATGACATTTTGACTTTTTTCCACACGGTCAAAAACGTCCTCAGTGCCGTCGGCTGCAAAGATGTTTGCTTTATTAATGTTTTTGATGTCGAATTTTTCCAACATGAGATTTAGATTACTGGAACTGCTATTATCAAAAATAAATTTGATGTCGCTTTTTTCTCCTTTAAGTATGGATGAAATTTTATCCATGGTAAGGCTCTCTAGATTACTTTCCTTATTAGTGATGAGTACTACAGCGTCCAATGCCATTCTGGCTGGATGGTATTCTCTATCTCTTTGAACGTAATACTTTTGTTCTTCTGTTGTCAATTCTCTTGAAACAATAGCTAAATCAGACGAGTCGCTTAGGAGAGCGTTGATGGCTTTTTGTTCTGGCGTATATATAATATTAAACTTGGTGTCTGGATAGTGGGCTTGATAGGCTGTAATTTGAGCCCGTGCCACGGGTTTGAAAGATTCATCTACAGTGACGGTTATTTCTCCTTTACTCACAGACAGCCTATCACTATCTCTAGGATGCTGGCAAGCATTTAGGGCAAGAAGTACCCCAGAGAAAAGAAGGAAGGGCAAATATTTAAGAAACTTATTCATAATGATAAATACGTCTTTTTAAGAAAAAAGTTTGCTGATTTTAAAAAGTTGCTGGCCAATTAACTAAAAAACAGGCCACTTAAAGTGACCTGTTTTTCAATATGCGATAGATTCGGAATATGCCGTAGACTATTAAAAGACCACCTAATGAGTAGCTTACACTCTGTGGGAGGCTCGACATAAACCATTGCTTCTTAATGATAAAGAATCCAATGAATATGTAAAGTAATCCCATGGTGACATTTAAGACAAGTTTTGTAATTGTCCATAGTCTATTAGGGTCCATACGGCCCGACATTACTCTAATTGATAGAATACTGGCATGGTAAAGAATACACGAACATTTTTACCATTCTGACGTCCTGGATTCCATTTTGGCATCGATTTGATAACGCGAATTGCTTCTTCGTCACAACCAAAACCAATCCCCTTTAGAACGTCAATTTTACCAATTGAACCATCTTTTTCAACAACGAACTTAACGAATACACGACCTGAAATATTGGCTCTTTGAGCTGCAGGTGGGTATTTGATTTTAGAGTTGATGTATTTGTACATCTCCGAAGTTCCTCCAGGAAACTCTGGGTTCTGCTCTACTGCTGTGAAAATCTCCTCTTCTTTAGGTTTACCAAGCCCTGCTGGTTTTGTTACAGCTGGAGGAGGTGGGGGTGGGGGCGTAAATACATCCGTCACCTTATCTCCTTCTACATTTTTAGTAGAAACAATGGCATCTTCCAAATCTTTATCTTCGGGAGGAGGCGTTTCAATAATTACCTTATCATCAGCTTTAGGCTCAGGAGGTAAGAATTGAACTTGCTTTAACTCGGGAGGTGGCGGTGGTGGCTCCTCCTCTTCTGGAGGCGGAATGTCAATTTCCTCTTCTTCGTCAAGTTCTTCTTCCAAGGCAGATAAATCTATCTCTACAGAAGTGATCTCATCAGGGGCCAAGTTGGGTACCACAAATTTTTGATAGCCCCATGCTCCGCCTATCAGTAGCAAACATGAGCTAATGCCATATATTGCTGCCTTCGTCAGAAATTTGGAATAATTCTTTCTCAAGAAATAAGCTCCGTAGGTCTTATTTCTGTGTTCGAAAATTATATCATCCAAACTCGGCGGATTGCTATTTTTATTATTATCCATTTTCTTAGGAATTTAAAAATTAATTAGTAGGGACAGGCTTACCAATTTTGGCATAGTAAGCTTCTTTCTCTACGTCTTGTAATTCCACAACGGCCTTTTTATTACTATCCGTAATGGCCATTTCATCCAGGATATCGACTGAATTCTTCCAAGTAGATTCATCACTTGGTTTAATAATTACAGTCCAGTTCTCTGGGCTCAACGCTCCCTTCTTTTTCAAGAGAATTGCATTTCTAATACCTGTGTCAGAATAGTCGGTTTCAACTAAATCGTCTACTGTTACCTCTTTTAGAGGTTTTTGATACCAGAATACTCTATCATCTCCACCTAAGATTATAGTGATAGTATTAGATACTTTAATATCCAATTCTTGTTCTATTCTATCCTCGGGTGGCAACTCCTTTGGTGTGTTGTAAACCATGGTATTTGGTTTACTGAAGGTGGTTGTGTAAATAAAGAATGTTATCAATAAGAAACCTAAATCCACCATGGGTGTCATATCTGGTTTCCCTGCACCTTTCTTTACTCTTGGTTTACCACCTTTACCTCCACCGGATTCTTTTACTTGTACTTCAGCCATTTTATTTCTCGGTTTTGGTTATCAATTTAAACTTGTTCAAATCGGCCGCACCAAACTCTTTAAAAAGGTTTCTTAAAGAAGGATAAGGTGTGGCACCATCTCCTCTTACCGTAATACTAGAGCCTGAGAATGTTTCTCCAAAAGTCTTTACCCAGTCTACCAATTCGTTGTCTGTAGAGTCTAAAGGTATACCTGTTAATGGGTATGCCGCTCTTTCAACTTCAGTTAAATTGATGTAAGCTTTTAGTTGCTTCATTGGTACGCCTACTTCTGAAAGACTTGTAAACTGGATCATTTCTTGTTGAGAAAGTCCTAAGTTATACTTATCGCTCATCGCTTTAGCGAAATCATCTCTTTGAGATGGATCTACAATTCCGAAATAGTATTTGCCGAATTGGTCAATAGAGACCATAGACGCATCTGTTTCAGGGATTAGATCTAGTGAAATGGATGATGGAGTATTGATTGTTACTGTCTCCTCGCTTTTAAATGAACTGGCCATTATAAAGAAGGTCAATAACAAGAAAGCTACATCACACATCGCTGTCATGTCCATTGCTGGACCGTGTCTTTTTGGTTTTACAGCTGCCATATATTTTTCTTTTAATGCTTAAAGTTAAACAATAATTTTTAATAACTAAAAAATTAGTTGATTAATTATTCGCAGAGAAAGTTTGTTGTAAGCTCATACCGATTTCATCAATCTTGTATGTTAAACCATCAATCTTACTTGTGAAAAGGTTGTACATGATGATGGCAACCGCTGAAGTTCCAATACCAAGACCAGTGTTAATAAGTGCTTCTGCAATACCACGAGCAAGTTCAGCTGCATCTGGAGCTCCACCACCTTCACCAATAGCGAAGAAAGAACGAATCATACCAAGTACAGTTCCTAAAAGTGCAATAAGTGTAGCAACAGAACCTAAAGTAGAAAGAATAGTAAGATTCTTTTCTAACATTGGTAATTCTAATGAAGTAGCTTCTTCAATCTCTTTCTGAAGAGCAGCTAACTTTTGGTCTTTTGTTAATTGAGTTTCACCAACTAATTGGTTGTACTTCATAAGAGCTGTTTTTGCAACATTTCCTACAGTACCACTTTGTTTGTCACACTCTTTGATAGCATCTGCAAGATTACCAGAGCTAACTTGAGAACGGATTTTTGCAACAAACGCGTCTAAGTTGCCTTTTCCAGAAGACTTGCCAATAGTGATAAAACGCTCAATTGAGAAAACGACTACAATAAGAAAACAAGTAATAAGAATAGGTACAATAACACCACCAGAGTAAACGATACCTAGCATGTTAGATGGATGATGTTTTACCTCAGGATCATCAAAGTTAGCACCATCACCAAGGATGAATTTCCAGATGCAGATACCAATTACAAGTAAAATAGGAATGATAATTCCTGCGTTAAGTCCACCACCTTTTTTTGGAGCGGCCGCTTTTTTCGGTGCCGCAGGGGCTGTAGTCTTTTTTTCCATTAGATTAGAATTTTTTGGGGTTTTTGTTTGATTAAAACCGTTTGTTTAAAAAAAATAATTAATTCGTTTTGAAAAGAGGCTTTAGACCGATTTAAGTAGTCAGATACTAAACAAAACTTTGGCAATTCTAAGGAAAATACCTTAGAACCTAAAACATTTGTGAAGCCTTTTTTTTGTTAACATTAGATTTCTCCTGTTTTTTCTTTCAATGCCCTATAAATGCATGCAGAGGCATTTTTTTTATTTAAGTAATAAAATTAAAGGATAATAATAGGTGATTTAGGCAAGAATGAGGCTTTGAAATTAAAGGGTTTTGTCTATCAGTTATACTTTTAGCCGACGTTTATGAAAGTTTTAACGATTGAGCTTCAGGCTTTCGTCTCTATTTGTCAGTTCCCATGCTGTGTGGAAAATTAATTTCGTGATTTTTGAGTATTTAGGAAATAATATTTTGTCAATGTCGTCTCCAGGTCTATGATAGTCTTCATGAACGCCTGTAAAAAAAAATACAACTGGTATATTATTTTTTGCGAAATTGTAATGATCGGACCGATAATAGAATCTGTTTGGATCCTTTTCGTCATTGTAGGTATAGTCTAATTCAAAATTTATGTAACGTTTATTTACATCTTTTGTGACCTTGTCGAGGTCTTTTGAGAGCTTATCTGCACCTATTAGGTATACGTATTGGTCTGATTTATGCTTATCATCTTTACGTCCTATCATATCTATATTTAAATCACAAGCGATGGTTTCCAATGGTATTACCGGAGATATATCTGTGAAATATCTAGAACCTAAGAGGCCTTTTTCTTCACCTGCCACTAATAAAAAAAGAATACTTCGTTTCGGTCCGTGACCTTCCTTTTTTGCTAACGCAAATGCTTCTGCAATTTCTAAAATGGCCGCTGTTCCACTCCCGTCGTCATCGGCACCATTGTTTATCTCTCCATTACTGTTTATGCCTATATGATCATAATGTGCAGAAATAACAATGACTTCTTCTTTCTTACCTGTTCCAGGTAGGAAACCTAGAATGTTCATGGTGGCACGTTTCTCAAAACCCTCTGCGTTCTCTTCCTTGTTTAAGACAAGCTTTTGAGATTTACCTTTTACCCAAACATCGAACCATTGAAAATAAGATTTATACGCTCCAAGGTCAACTCGTCGTTCGAGCCCGATTCTTTCAAATTCTTCAGCGAGATATCTTGCCGCTTTAAACTGCCCTGCTGTTGCAGTTTCTCTACCTTCCATTTCATCTGAAGCAATTATTTCTAGGTGTTTTCTTAAATCTGATTCTGAAATGGTCTCTGCATAAACCTTTGATAAATCTTGGGCAAAGGATATGTTTTTTGATATTATGCTTAGCATTAATACCAGAAAGAAAATGTTTTTCATTGCTTGAAATATTGTTTAAATGTTTTTCAATGGATATTGAAATAAGCCAAAAGGTTTTGCTTTATCAAGTAATTCATAATTAGTACTTTTGCGGCGGCGAATCATTCTTTATTTAATACTACATTTAACATAATGACAATAAGTCTTACAGCATACGAGAAATTTGAAAATAGACACCATGGAAAGAGAGATGAAAATCTTTCGGACATGCTTAAAAGTGTTGGTGTTGAAAGTATTGACGATTTAATCAGACAGACGGTTCCTTCGGGAATTAGATTGAAGAAGTCTCTTTCATTGCCTGAGGCGAAAACAGAGACACAGTTTCTAAAGGATTTCAGAGTTATTGCAAATAAGAACAAGGTTTTCAAGTCTTTTATTGGCTTGGGATACTATGAGTCAATATTACCAAATGTGGTTCAACGGAATATTTTAGAGAACCCTGCATGGTATACCGCCTATACACCATATCAGGCTGAAATAGCACAAGGTAGATTAGAAATGCTGTTCAATTTCCAGACTGTTATTTGTGATTTAACACAAATGCCTTTGGCAAATGCTTCGCTTTTAGATGAAGGAACGGCAGCTGCGGAAGCAATGGCCATGTTTTATGCCAGTAGAAAAGCTCAAAAGAAGAAGTCTGCAGATGTCTTTTTGATTTCAGAGAATTGTTTTCCTCAAACCATAGACATTGTAGTAGGTAGAGGTATTCCCCAAGGAATTACGGTTAAAGTGGTTCCTGAGAAAGAAATTACGTTTTCGGAGGATGTTTTTGGAATTTTAATTCAAAACCCAAGTAAAGAGGGAGAGATAAAGGATTATACTGAGTTTATTGAAGATGCTCATGAAGCGGGAATTCAAGTAGCAATAGCCGCAGATTTGCTGTCTCTAGCTTTAATGAAGTCGCCAGGCGAGATGGGAGCTGATTGCGTTTTAGGAACCGCACAAAGATTTGGTATTCCTATGGGTTTAGGTGGACCTCATGCGGCTTTTTATGCGGTGACAGAAAATTATAAAAGACAGATTCCAGGGAGAATTATTGGGATGTCTAAAGACGCCCAAGGAAATGATGCCTACAGAATGGCTCTTCAGACCAGGGAGCAGCATATTAGGAGAGAAAAAGCAACCTCCAATATTTGTACTTCACAAGTTCTTTTAGCGGTGTTATCGGCGGCGTATTCGCTATACCATGGGCCAGAAGGAATTAAAAGAATAGCTGAAAGAGTGCATGGATTAGCAAGATTTTTTGCGAATTCTGTTCAAGGATTAGACTTCAAGGTCAATTATGAAGAATTTTTTGACACTGTTTCAGTAGAAGTCAATGGGACAGAAAAGTTAAGAGCACTGGCGGAAGCCAAGGGAATTAATCTTAGGTACGTTAATGAGGATACGGTTTGTGTTAGTTTTGACGAAGCTAAAACCCTTCATGACGTTGGCGATTTATTAGAGATTTTCGCTGAGATTAGAGGAGATAGAGTGTTGATGAGCCTGAAAGGTGAAATAGAATCTGGTATTCCAACAAGGTTAAAAAGAACTTCACCTTATCTGACAAACCCTGTATTTAGCACGCATCATACGGAGCATGAAATGCTGAGATATTTGAAATCTTTAGAAAATAAAGATTTGTCTCTTGTGCATTCCATGATTTCTTTGGGTAGCTGTACGATGAAATTAAACGCCACAGCAGAAATGATTCCGGTTACGTGGCCTGAAATTGGAGGTATACATCCTTTTGCCCCAGCAAATCAAACGGAAGGCTATCAAGAGTTATTTAAGAATTTACAAGAGTGGTTGTGTGAAATAACGGGTTTTGACGCCATGTCTTTACAGCCAAATTCAGGTGCACAGGGAGAATATGCAGGATTGATGGTGATTCGTGCATTTCATGAAAGTAGAGGAGAGAGCTTTAGAAATATTGCTTTAATTCCATCTTCTGCTCATGGAACCAACCCCGCGTCTGCCGTTATGGCTGGGATGAAAGTTGTGGTGACAGCCTGTGACGAAAACGGGAATATAGATTTAGAGGATTTAAAAGCTAAGACGAAAGAGCATTCAGCTAATTTGTCTTGTTTAATGGTGACGTATCCGTCTACCCATGGGGTTTTTGAAGAGGGTATAAAGGAAATATGTAGTTTGATTCATGAGCATGGCGGTCGTGTGTATATGGATGGTGCCAATATGAATGCCCAGGTCGGACTTACGTCTCCGGGTCATATAGGAGCTGATGTTTGTCATCTAAATTTGCATAAGACTTTTTGTATTCCTCATGGTGGAGGTGGCCCTGGGATGGGGCCAATTGGCGTAGTGAAAGATTTAGAGCCGTTCTTACCGGGTCATGTAGATATCAATAATCGTACATCATCTGGAGCAAATTCTGAATCTTACTCTTTCGGTTCAATACATGCTGTTTCGGCCGCTCCATGGGGTAGTGCCAGTATATTGCCAATTTCTTATGCATACATAGAAATGATGGGTGCAGAAGGCTTGAAAAATGCCACGCAATATGCCATTTTAAATGCCAATTATATTAAATCAAGACTGGAAGGTCATTATAATATTCTTTATACAGGAAGTAACGGAAGATGTGCCCATGAAATGATTGTGGATTGTCGTTCGTTTAAAAATTCTGCAGGTGTAGAGGTAGAAGATATAGCAAAGAGATTGATTGATTATGGCTTTCATGCACCTACCGTTTCTTTTCCAGTAGCAGGAACATTGATGATAGAGCCTACTGAGTCGGAGTCGAAAGAAGAGCTAGATAGGTTTTGTGATGCCCTAATCTCTATTAGAAAAGAGATAGCGGAGATAGAAAGTGGTGAAGTACCTTCCGAAAATAATGTGTTGGTAAACGCACCACATACCATGGAAGTGGTAATGACGGATAACTGGGAAAGACCTTATTCTAGATCCAAAGCCGCTTTCCCTGCAGAATATGTGAAAGGAAACAAGTTCTGGCCATCTGTTAGTAGAATTGATTCCGCCTATGGAGATAGAAATTTAGTCTGCAGTTGCCTCCCAATAGAAGCATATGTAGAGGCATAATGTCAATATTGAAAAATGAAATTGTATTAAAACAAATGAACGAGTTTGGCGAAAGCCAAACTCCGTTTCTTTTTATGATAGATTTTGAAATGGAAAATCCTATGGTTATTCCATTATTTGATCTAGAACATAAAGAGTTGGCTTATGCCATGAATGACAATTTCATTAACTATCAAAATTTTCACACCAAAGCGTTTAAAGACCTGCCTGAACTCATATTAGAAAAGAAACCAATGGTTTTCAATGACTTCAAGAAGGCTTTTGACTTTGTTCTCGGTAATTTGAAAAAAGGAAATAGTTTTTTGGTCAACCTCACGGTAGAAACTAAAATAACGGTGAACTGGCCTTTAGAAGCTCTTTTTCACAGGTGCAGGTCAAAATACAAGCTATTCATAAAGGATAAGTTTGTGTGCTTCTCTCCCGAGACCTTTGTTCAAATAGCCAAAAGTGGAAAGATTTCTTCTTTTCCAATGAAAGGAACCATCAATGCGGAAATTGAAAATGCTGAAAGTATTATCTTAGCAGACCTTAAAGAAAAGTATGAGCATACCACCATCGTTGATTTAATAAGAAATGACCTTAGCCGAGTGGCAAAAAAGGTTTGGGTGGAGCGTTTTAGATTTCTAGAAAGAATAAAGAAAGAAGACGGCAAAGAGTTGCTTCAAGTGAGCTCGGAAGTTTGTGGTGAATTAGGAGACGATTGGAAAATTAGAATAGGGGAGATAATTTTCAAATTACTGCCAGCGGGTTCAATTTCTGGTGCTCCTAAGCCCAAAACTTTAGAAATTATAAAAGAGGCGGAAAAGGAGACTTTTGAAAATGGGAAACGTGGTTTTTATACCGGCGTTTTTGGCGTTTTTGACGGAGAGCGATTGGACTCCGCAGTCATGATAAGGTTTATAGAGGAAGCACCCAATGGATTGGTCTTTAAAAGCGGAGGCGGAATAACCTCTAGGAGTATAGCAGAAAAGGAATATGAAGAATTACTAAGCAAAATATATGTCCCAATTCTTTGAAACTATCAAATATCAGAACGGAGAATTTTTCCTGCTAGATTATCATGCCGAACGCCTTAATAGTACTCGTTTTGAGAAATTGGGCATTGAATCACAATTAAATTTAAAGGCTTTTCTAGGTGATGCTCCAGAAGATGATGTTTTGTATAGATGTAGGGTAGATTACGCAGAGGTTATTTCAAAGGTGACTTTTACACCCTATACCGCAGCTTTACATAAGCGGGTAGCATTGAAAGAATGCGGAGCTTACGACTACGGTTATAAATATGCTGATCGTACTTTTCTGATTTCATCTCTAGAAGAAACGAATGCAGACGATGTTATCTTTCTTAAAGAGGGGTTCTTAACAGATGCAACATATTCTAACTTGGCTTTTTTTGATGGTAGACAATGGTATACACCAAGAACCTATTTATTGAATGGTGTAAAAAGGCAGTCTTTGATAAATCAAGGTGATTTGCATCTCGCAGACATCTTTGTTTCATCTTTGCATAAATTTGAAAAAGTCGCTTTTATTAATGCCATGAGAGATTTTGAATTGGTCTATCATTTTCTATTGAAAAATAATGAAATACAACTAACCTTAGAACAATGAGATACCTGCTTTTTGTAAGCCTATTACTTTTTCAATTTACCGCCTTAGGGCAAGAGAGATATTTCTATTTTACTGAGATAGAAGATTCAGAATCTGGCTATGAAAAGGCTTTGAATACGAATAATTATATAGATGTAGATATTCAGAAAGGAGAATTAACGGGTAGGTTTAATAAACAAAGCTTTCAAGCTTTCTATGATGTGATGAGCACTTCCAGTGGTTTTGTGAAGGGTTTTAATTATAGACTGGCTTTGGGTTATCTGCAAAGAGATGTTGTGGCGGATAAGGATTTCAATTCCTTTACAAAGGCTTTGGCGGAAGCTAAAAGTTTTTACTTTTATCCAGACTTTTTAGCGAGTCCCTCATGGCATTTTTTAGAAATTGGTGGCAAATTGAAGTTTGTGAGAAAGCAGTAACGCATTATAAAGCCTTATTTCTATATCCTAAATGGATAACAAGACTAATTCCTCAAAAAAACGAGAGCTGGGTTAAAAACAAATTTTATTTTTCATCTGGAAGAATGACGGATGACACCTATAGCGTTAAATATTCCTTTTCAAGCAAAAAACGGTCTTTTATTTCTTGGGTTTCTGAGTGGATGAAATTCGTGTTAAAGTCTTCTAAAAGTTCATATAGGATGGCCTTCTTTAGAAGCTCAAAGTGGAAATATCAGCAACTGCCAGTTCGTTTAAAGCAATGGTAGTTTCTGGTATATCTTCAAATTCTTTTGTCATAACTTCACATCTATTCTGACGAATATGAATAATTCTTTCCAGGATGTCGGATTGATAGATTTATTTTTAAATTTTGGTATTTGATTTTTTTAGAAACTATATTTGCCGCATCATTCTCCAAAACGGATTTCCCGTTTTAAGGATTGATTTATAAAGACGAGCGGAGAGAATGGGCTCTTTGAACCTCGGGCAACCTGTCCCGCTTAATGCGATAAGGTGCCAATACCTACCTAATGGAGCAATAAATGCCCTTGGGACTTATAAACCAGTCTGTGATTTTATCAAATCCTATTGGTTTTATTCCGATTTTCGGGAGCATATGGCTGTGTTTCAGCATATGATTTAAAACATTTTAAAAATTATTATCGGTCATGTCAGATTTGAAATTCGAAACGCTACAATTGCACGCCGGTCAAGAAGTTGACCCAACTACTCTTTCTAGAGCAGTACCTATTTACCAAACTACTGCCTATCAATTTAAGGATTCTGAGCATGGAGCTAACCTCTTTGCTTTGAAAGAATTCGGGAATATTTATACCCGTATTATGAATCCTACCAATGACGTCTTTGAAAAAAGAATGGCGGCATTAGAAGGCGGTGTCGCAGCATTGGCCACAGCCTCTGGTCACTCAGCACAGTTTCTAGCTATTAATAATATTACTACCGTAGGTGATAACTTTGTAAGCAGCTCATTCTTATACGGTGGTTCTTTTAACCAATTCAAAAACACCTTCAAAAACCTTGGTGTAGAAGCCAGATTTGCGAATGGAAACGACATTGACAGTTTTGAGTCTTTAATTGACGAAAAAACAAAACTACTTTATGTAGAGTCTATAGGAAATCCAGGCCTTAATGTACCTGATTTTGAAGCTTTAGTAGCTTTAGCTAAGAAGCATGATTTGCCATTATTTGTTGATAATACATTTGGTGCAGGTGGTTCTTTGGTGCAGCCATTAAAATTGGGTGCCAATGTGGTGGTAGAGTCAGCTACGAAGTGGATTGGTGGACACGGAACCAGCATGGGTGGTGTGATTATAGACGGTGGTAATTTCAACTGGGGCAATGGTAAATACCCTCAATTTACACAGCCATCTCCAAGTTATAATGGATTGGTGATGAATGATGTTTTTGGTATTGGAGGCCCTTTTGGTAATATCCAATTCATAATCAGATGTAGAGTAGAAGGCTTAAGAGACTTTGGTCCGGCTCAGTCTCCTTTCAACTCATTCCTATTGCTTCAAGGTCTTGAAACACTTTCTTTGAGAGTTGAAAGAACGTGTGAAAATGCCATGGGATTAGCTCAATGGTTGTTAACTCATCCAGAAATTGAAGATGTAAGCTATCCTGGTTTAGAAAGTCATCCTACACACGATTTGGCGAAGAAGTACCTAACAAGAGGTTTTGGTGGCGTATTGTCTTTTAATCTTAAAGGTGGTAGAGCAAGAGCAGAAAAGTTTGTAAATTCTTTGAAACTGATATCTCATCTTGCTAATGTGGGAGACTCTAAAACACTTATTATTCACCCAGCGAGCACTACGCATTCTCAATTAAATGATGCGGAGCAAATAAATGCGGGTGTTTTACCAAATCAGTTAAGAGTGTCATTGGGTATAGAGCACCTAGAAGACATCAAGGCTGATATCATTCAAGCTATGGAGGCCTAGTTTTATAAATGCACGGTCTTCTAATTTTAAGGCCGTGCATCTTTTCAATCTTTTAAGATCTAGCGATTAAGCAGTAGCTTATGTTAAAATATCATACTTTTAAGCATCATGCACCCATTCATTTAGAAGATGGCGAGTTTCTGCCAGAACTAGAGTTAGGCTATACCACCTATGGTGAGCTGAATGAGGATAAAAGTAATGTGGTTTGGGTTTGCCATGCATTCACAGGAAACGCAAATCCTTCTGACTGGTGGGGTGGTTTAATAGGGGAAAATAGACTTTTTAACCCTAAAGAGCATTACGTTATTTGCGTGAATGTTCCTGGGTCACATTATGGAAGTTCTAATCCGTTAAGTGTTAATCCAGAGACTGGTGAGCCTTTCTACTTTTCATTTCCGATGTTAACCATTAGGGATGTTATTCAATGTTTTGAATTGCTAAGAAAACATCTAGAAATAAGTAAAATTGATATTTTAATGGGAGGCTCCTTAGGCGGGCAGCAAGCCGTAGAATGGGCAGTTTCTCAGCCAGATTTATTTAACGAACTTATACTTTTCTCTACCAATGCTGTTCATTCTCCATGGGGAATAGCATTTAATGAAAGCCAAAGAATGGCTATTGCAGGTGACCCTACGTGGCAAGAACCACATGCAGAAGCAGGTAAAGAAGGGATGAAAGTAGCTAGAGGAATAGCACTTTTATCTTACAGAAATTACGAGACTTATAACAGAACGCAATCTAGAGATGAGGGGCAGATTAACTTCTTTAGAGCCAGTACTTATCAGAGTTACCAAGGAGATAAAATAAAGAAACGTTTCAATGCGTATTCTTACTGGGTGCTTAGTAGAATGTTCGACTCACATGATGTGAGTAGAGGCAGAGGATCTCTTAAAGATGCTTTGGAGTTAATAAAGGCCAAAACGCTGGTTATAGGGATAACATCAGACATGTTGTTTCCTATTGAAGAGCAAGAGCTCTTGGGTAAATTAATACCAAAGGCCACTTTCGCTAAAATTGATTCTGGCTATGGTCATGACGGTTTTTTGATTGAGTTTGAAGAAATGACCAAGGTTATAAAGCAATGGCAATCTAGCTAATCTGTGCTATAAGTTCTTTTAAGATTTTGGGAGAAACGCGGTGTTCACCGTCAAATTCTATAATTTTAACTGGAAGTTTTTCTTGAAAGTCTAAAAGCATTTTTTCTTTGAGTTCTGGTTCATTTAAGAAAAAAATATCCCTATTTCCATAAACGAAATAAGTGGCTGTGTTAGATAATTTTTCAATTGAAATAACATCTTCAATGCCATTACCAAAGTATCCTGCCCAAATCACAAAATGTTGAGGTGAAAAGTTGGTTTGATTTAACCACCTGCAGGCTGTAGTGCAACCTTGTGAAAAGCCCAAAATGTTAATCTTGACAGAGTCTATGTCAATTTCTTTTGTTAATTGGTGAAAAAGGGTGTTCAAGTACTTAATGTAGTCTTCCGCTTCTTCGTCTTTCATTTCACGGGTAATCCAGCTGGCACCAATCCGCTGATAACTGTCGTTCAAGTAAAATCTTGATAAACCTTCTGGAATTATAATGGCTGTTTCTTCATTTGTCATAAACTGAAATTTCTTACCAAAATGTGAGGCTAGTTGCCCATATCCATGAAAACAAACCCAGATGTTTTTAGTTTTCTTTGTTATCTCTCCGAGTAATATAAATCTAGCTGTACGCTCTACTTTTATTTTTTGATATATCATTTCCTATTCAATCTTGCGTTCATCATTTGACCTAGCTCTAAGGCTTTGTTTTTGACAAAGTCTGCTTTCTCTCCGACGAATAGTTCATCTACCGATCTAAACCAGTGAGAAAGCCACCTTTCAAATAAGTCTGTAGTAATAGGATGGCTTTGGTTTTTCTCTATGTGAGCCCACATCAGCCCACCTTTGTAGCTCCCGGTTTCAAAGAGCCAATTATCCCAAAAGTTGTACGTACGTTGCAAATGTCGGAGCCATTGTTCTTCCGGCATTACAAAAATTGGAGCCATTTTTTCGTCGGCGTGAACGTATTCGTAAAATTTATTGACGAGTTCTTCTATATCCTTTCTGTTTTCAATTTCTTTCATAAAATAATTCCAAGCCCAACTATTCGTTCTTTCTATATGTTTATATTTGAGGATAAAGTTATGATACAAAAGAACCACATTCATACATTATTGGTGTTTTTACTGGTGGGCATTGCTTCTGGATGTAAAGTTCAAAAGAAGACTGCCGTCAATCAGGATGCACTAAGTACTCAGAGAAATAACCAAAAAGAGACAGAACCGTCGATTTCGTCTATCAAGACAGACTACATTCTGAAAGATTCATCCATGATAGTATTTTACTTGAAGGTGGATTTTGAAAATCTAAAAGCAAGTGACCTAAATTCTGTCGCGGCTATTAACAAAAAGTTTAAAACCAACTGGGCTTATAACCCTACCACGGGTATTAAAGAAAAGTTGGCGTCTGGAAGAGTAGAGATGGATGCTAATAATCCGGAGATAAAGGGCAATCGACTTTTTCTGAAACTAGAAATACCTAGGCTTAGAGAATATTCAGAGGCAATCTTAGCTTTAGAGTTTGTGGATTTATCAGCCTCTAGAAAATTTACAAACCAAACACCAATTGACTTTAACGGTACCAGACCCAATCATCGTTTTGGATTATTTGTGAATGGCAATAATCGTCCTACTTTTGAGTCCTTTGTGTTAACCAATACTCCAGTAACTTTCAAAAGTTTGAATGGAGAGCCAAGAACACTATACTTAAAGAGGTATGCTTCTGAAACTCCTGCAGCTCTTTCTCCTATGAGTACCTCTAAAAGGAATGACTTTCAAAGTTTTAAAGAGGAGGAACTCATTACTTTTGCTTCTGGAGAAGCCATAAGCTTTTCTAAAGAAGGCACTTATGTACTTTTAGATAGCAGTGAGGGTGTAAAGGATGGTTTTGGTTTTTTGGTAGTAGATGATAGGTATCCAAGGTTAACCAATGTGGAAGAGTTGATGGAGCCGTTGATTTATATGAGTACGAACGACGAAATCAAAAATCTGAAGGAAACAGAGAAGTTTAAAGAAACTTTAGACCTTTATTTTTTAAGCATGACTGCGGGTAACGAATCTTTGGCAAAGCAGATTATTAAGTCATACTACAGACGCGTAGAGAAGGCCAATGATTTATTTACGACATATAAAGAGGGATGGAAGACAGATAAAGG
>NZ_JBSRVI010000134.1:0-29042 GCF_055134445.1 Arcticibacterium sp. | reverse complement strand
CTAGAACCCCTCCGCTTGAAGTTGCCTTAATGGACAACTGGGAGGATAAGCTGGCAAAAATGATTGAAATTTGCCCAAAAGAAAACCTCACAAGTATTTTAGGGGTTCCGACTTGGACAGTCGTTTTCTTAGAAAGATTATTAGAAGTTACTGGAGAAGATAATCTACTTAATATCTGGCCGAATTTTGAACTTTTTGTGCACGGGGCTGTAAATTTCCAACCCTATAGAGAACTCTTCAAATCTAAATTTTTCCCATCTGATTCGGTTAACTACTTAGAGACCTATAATGCATCTGAAGGATACTTTGCGGTTCAAGACGACCTTTCTAAAGAAGGAGAAATGCTACTTATGCTTGATTATGGTGTCTTTTATGAATTTATCCCAATGGAGAATATTGATGAGGAACACCCCAAGACATTGACCATTGAAGAGGTCGAACTAGATAAAAACTATGCCATTATTATATCTACCAATGCTGGATTATGGAGATATAAAATTGGTGACACCGTTAAATTCACTTCCAAAAAACCATATCGCATAAAAATCTCAGGAAGAACAAAACACTTCATCAATGCTTTTGGAGAGGAACTTATTATTGAAAATGCAGAAATGGCGATTACCGCGGCTTGTGAATTCACCGGCATAAATATTAAGGACTTTACCGCAGGACCTGTTTATATGCAAGACAAGCTTAAAGGATGCCACGAATGGGTCATAGAATGTAGTTCTATACCTGCCGACCCCTCCCTTTTTATTGATAAACTTGATAGCACACTAAGGTTGGTCAACTCTGATTATGATGCCAAAAGAAAAGGAGATTTGGCTTTATCCATGCCAAAAGTTCATTTTGTAAAAGAAGGAACCTTCTATAACTGGATGGAAAGACGAGGTAAACTGGGAGGTCAAAACAAAGTGCCAAGACTCAGTAATAATCGAGAATTCATTGAAGATATTTTGAGTTTTATTCATTAGGAGATTCTGCTTCCCCTAATAAAAAACCCCAAGGCTTTAATTTATCTACCGAATCGAATATAACCTTGATAATGGCTGTAAGTGGAAGAGCCAACACCATTCCCGCAATACCCCATAAATTGCCAAAAAGAATAAGAGCCACTATAGCCACAAAGCTATTGATGCTTACTTTAGAACCAACGATATAGGGGGTTATGAAGTTACCCTCTAGGAACTGAATTACCCCAAAACTAGCAGCTACCCCCACCGCATACCATGCGGAATCTTTTGTAATTAACGCAAATATAATAGGCAGTATAGAGCCTATGGCAACACCGATATATGGCACCAAGACAAGCACTGCCGCAAAAAAACCAAAAAAGAAAGCATTCTGAATACCAAGAAAAAACAAAGAAGTAGTATTTAGAACACCAATGATAAGAATAACGAGTAGAAGCCCAGTCATATAATTTTGAGCGACATCTTTTATTTTCCCCGTCACTTTATTCACTTCATTTTTATCAACATTCTTAAATAATTTAAATAAAAATGATTGAAGGAAATCTCTATATAAAAGGATTAGAAAAATATAGAGTGGAATTAAGGTTAAACTGGCAAGAAAACCAGTAGTATTTGAAAGCGTACCAGAGATAAATGAACTGCTACTTTTCAGCAACTCAGACAGGTACTCTCTTCCTCTAGTAAGTTGCTCATCTTGTTGAATATTAAGCTTTTCCGATATAAACATTTGTCCTAACTCTAGCCAATCCTCCCCTTTCTCAATCATCATTGGCCAAATTTCATTTAATGATTTTATCTGACCCACCATCAGCATTATCATAAGAACAACAAAAGCAAAAGCGGTCAAGATGGTTAACGAAATTGCCAATACTCTTGGAAACTTTTTCTTTTCCAAGAAGACACAAACTGGCAACAGTAAAATAGCCAAAATGGCAGCAAAAAATAGGGGCACTAAAACATCTTTTAGTACCCAAAGAATAAAAACCAGTATTACGGCTATCATTAAATTAGCAGCGAGAACAACCGACACAGAACTTTTTTCTTTAGACATAAGTAAATGCTTTTATCAAAAATAGATTTTTTTTTACGCTATCTGGTTCAAGAGAAGTAAATTTAAAATAAATACCAGTTTAATCCATTTATGTTAAAATCCCAGTTGGCGTTATTCTATTTTGCTTTTAAAATCATGACCTGTTCCTGCTCGATAGAAGAAAGCAATGGTTTTCAGAATTTCCGAAGAAAAGCTAAAATTACGCGTGTTGGTCATTTGGATAAACCTCTGAATGAGAGCTCGGGTTTGGCACTAAGTAATGATGGAAACTATTGGTCTCATAATGACAGTGGAGGAGAAAACAAACTTTTCAAAATTAACTCAAAGGGACATATTCTAGATAGCCTAACCCTTTCAAAAACCATAAATAAAGATTGGGAAGACTTAACTACAGATGCTTCTGGGAATATTTATGTGGCAGACATTGGGAACAATGGCAACCAGCGGAAAGACTTAGTCATATACAAGGTAGGACAAAGCAAAACCGAAGAAATTAAATTCAGCTATGCAGATCAATCCGAATTCCCACCGGCTGACCTTAACTTCGACGGTGAGGCTATTTTTTGGTTTAAAGATCAACTTCATATTTTCTCTAAGGGAAGGGTTAAAAATAACCTCATAACCAAACATTATGTTTTACCAGATTCCCCCGGAGAGTATAGCATTATCCCACAAAATTCATTCGACCTCGGAGCTCAGGTAACCGCAGCCGATATCAGTCCAAATAACAACATGTTTGGTTTACTGACCTACGGTAAAATGTTCTTATTTGGAATAGAAGGAGACACAATAAATTTTTCGAGGCCTTTGGGATGTTTAAAGACCAGAAGAAAACAAACGGAAGCAATGGTGTTTAAATCTCCCTTTCAAATCCTCTTTAGCAATGAGCAAAGGGAGCTTTATAAAATAAATCTGGGGCAGAAAGACCTTCTTAACAATTAATTAATATTCAACTTATATATTTGAGACTTATAAACGTAGAATGCAAAATTAATGGAGGGGAAAATACTTTTAGTTGATGACGATGAAGATATCATTGAGTTGCTAACCTACAATTTAAAGAAAGAAGGCTTTAAAGTAAAGTCGGCTAACAACGGTCAGAAGGCCATAGAGAAAGCTATCTCTTTCCATCCAGATATCATTTTAATGGACATAATGATGCCCGTTTTAGATGGCATTGAGGCTGGAAGACAGATTAAAGAGGATCCAAATCTAAAGGATGTCCATATTATTTATTTGACGGCTAGAGCAGAAGAGTTTTCTGAAATAGCGGCATTTGAAGCAGGGGCAGATGATTATATTACTAAACCCATCAAACCTAGACCACTTTTGAGCAGAATCAAAGCTCATTTAAGAAAAGGATTTGACAAGAACACCGAAGAAGACATTCTTAGTATTGGCGGTTTAATAATAAATAGACTAAACTACTCCGTTACTCAGGAAAATGGTGACGAAATAGTTTTACCTAAAAAGGAATTCCAATTATTATTTCAATTGGCTAAAAAACCAGATAACGTCCACTCGAGAACCGAACTCTTACATAAAATATGGGGGGCAGATGTTTACGTGGTAGAGCGTACAGTAGATGTTCACATTAGAAAAGTTAGAGAAAAGCTAGGTGACGATGTCATTAAAACATTGAAAGGCTTGGGTTACATGTTTAACTCCAAGTAAAATACCGCTTCGAATTATGAGGAGTGTTCTTCATAGGGTCTTTTGAAAGGTCGGTTAAATTGATCAATTTTGATTTTCCTTAAAAATACTATGAATTTATCTCCGAGATGGATTGCGTTTTTGCTAGCGGGTATAGTGTCTTCCATAACTATGCTATTTTTAAGCTTTGTTCCTGAGTGTACCACAAATATTCTTTTTGTAACAGGAGCTGGGTCATTTCTGACCTCCTTTTTTACGGCTTATGTCATGCTTGACCTGCTTTTGCTCAAGGAGGTTAAACAGATTTATGATACACTCAAAAAGTTAAAAATCGGTGATTTAGACATTAAGAAAAAATCAATTTTTAAGAGTTTCAATCCGTTTAATAAACTTAATAACGAAATATCTAACTACGTCAATGCTAAGCAAACCGAAATAGATGAGTTAAAAAGAATGGAAAACTTTAGGAGGGAATTCTTGGCAAATGTCTCTCATGAACTTAAAACACCCATATTCGCCGCACAAGGTTTTGTTCATACCCTTATAGATGGTGCAAAAGATGATCCTTTGGTGGCGAAGAGATTTCTAAAAAAAGCAGCAAAAAGTTTAGATGGCCTCGACGCCCTTGTAAGAGACTTGGTGGTTCTAACCCAAGTGGAATCTGGTGATATTAAGATGCATTTTGAAATAGTAGACGTAATCAGTATCACTAAAGATATTTTTGAGCAGTTAGAAGATAAGGCAGACAAAAGAGGCGTTAGTTTAAAAATTAAGCCTAAAAACATATCAGAATGTACCGTGGTGGCCGATTCTCAACGAATTTACCAAGTCCTGACTAATTTTATAGAGAATGCCATTAAGTATGGAAAAGAAAAGGGCCGTGTATATGTCGAATTTGAGGAACACAAAAATCATTACTTAATTACCGTTGAGGATGATGGACCAGGAATTCCCGAAGAGCACGTCTCCAGAATTTTCGAAAGATTCTACAGAGTAGATAAAAGTAGAAATAGAGAAACGGGTGGAACTGGTTTAGGCTTGGCTATTGTTAAGCACATATTAAATGCTCATAATTCTAACATCAAAGTGACATCTAGCCCAGAAAAAGGGACCAGATTTTCATTTACTTTAGCAAAAGGAATATAACTTGATAGAACTATCTAAATATAAAAAAGCCCCTAAGAATCTGGTTTTCGAGGAACTAGTTGTTTTTGAAAACGACGATTACCTTATTATAAACAAACCACCTTTTGTATCTTCTTTACCAGAAAGAACTGGGGATAGGAGCTTAAGTATTCTAAAAATTGCTAAAGAGCATTTTGACGATATTCAGCTTTGCCATAGGTTGGACAAAGAAACCTCTGGCATTTTGGTCTTGTCCAAAAATCCTGAGGCCTACAGAAATGTGGCCATGCAGTTTGAACATAGAGAAATAAAAAAGGAATATCATGCCTTAGTAAACGGTGTTCATGATTTGGACAGCATCTCTGTTTTTCTACCTATAGCCATTTTGAAAGATAAAACCGCTGTTAAAATTGACAGAACAAAAGGGAAAGTGGCTGAAACTGTTTTCTTTACAGAGAAAAAATATTACGAACACACGCTCTTAAGATGTTTTCCAATAACCGGACGTATGCACCAAATCAGAGTTCATTTGATGTGTTTGGATGCACCCATAGTCTGTGACCCGACCTATAAGGGTGATTATATTTTTCTTTCTAAGCTGAAAAGAAAGTTTAATCTCAAAATGGATACCGATGAGCTTCCTCTGATTAAAAGAGTTGCTTTGCATGCGAGAAAGATTTCTTTTACTGGCGTAAAGGGAGAATTGATTGAAGCAGAAGCCCCTTACCCTAAAGACTTTGAAGTCTTAATTAAGCAATTAGACAAATTCAGCCTATAAATCAATCTATTCTTTTACAGGTTTTTAAAAAGTTTTTTTATAGCTTGTAAAAGAAACTATTGCAACTTCTGCAAAGTTAGCCGAAATGGTTTTTTTTGATTATTCAATAATTAGAGAGACTTTTGCACTTCGAACATTTTACAAGGGTTTTATTCAATTTATGACGTACCATATTAAAGAAGAAGGTCAATACAAGTATGTAGACGAAGGGGAAGGTCCAACTTTGCTAGTCCTTCATGGTCTTTTTGGTGCTTTAAGTAACTTCAATGACGTAGTTCAGGGTTTTAAAAAAAGCCATAGAGTCATTATACCACTTATGCCCATTTATGATATGCCAATGAGGCAGGCCAGCCTTGAAGGTTTGTTGAAGTATATTGAAGGGTTTATGATACAAAAAGGCTTATCTGATGTAATTCTTCTTGGAAATTCATTGGGTGGTCATGTGGGTTTACTATATGCTTTGGCACATCCCGAAAACGTAGCCGCTTTAGTTTTAACCGGGAGCTCTGGGCTTTTTGAAAACACAATGGGTGGTTCTTTCCCTAAAAGAGGAAATTATGACTACATTAAAGAACGCGTAGAATATACGTTTTATGACCCAAAAACAGCTACCAAGGAGTTAGTAGACGAATGTTTTGAGATAACTAGCAGTATTCCTAAATGCATGAATATTGTTCAAATTGCCAAATCTGCCCAGAGAAATAATATGGCAAATGAAATCCCAAACATTAAAGCACCTACATGCCTAATTTGGGGTCTAAATGACACCATTACTCCGCCTCACGTTGGTCATGAGTTCAATAGATTGATTCCGAATTCTGAATTACATTTTATTGATAAATGCTGCCATGCTCCGATGATGGAAAGGCCTGAGGAGTTTAATATTATCTTAGATAAATTTCTTTCTAGAATAAATAAAGAAATTCTCGCATAAATGTTTGCCATAGACCTCATAGAAAAGGACCTGCCAGCCGTCGATATTGACGACAAAGTAGAAACTGCCATAGAACTTATGGAGGAGGAAAACCTTGGCCAAATTGTTTTGGTTCATCAGAAGGATGTTCTTGGGGTGATTGAAAAGGAAATACTTTATAATTTTGACGAGACTGCTAAGCTTTCATTAGTTCCTATAAAATACACTGATGTACAGGTTAGAGAAAACGAACATTTTTTACAATTAGCAGATCATCTTATCAATAAAGATCTGGAAGTGTGCCCTGTAGTTGACTTTGAAGAAAAATACCTCGGAAGTATAAAAGCCATTGATGTTTATAAAAAAGTACTTAGTGGACAGTTTTCAGGAGATGGCGGACTAATTAGTTTAGAAGTAAGCCAAAAAGACTATAGCCTTTCCGATATCAGCAGAATTATTGAAACTGAAGGTTTGAGAATAGAAAAGCTTTATTTAGCTCAAGAAAACCAAAATGAGTATCAGTTTATCTTGAAGCTAAATAAAAAAGAAATTGATGCTGCGGTGAACAGCTTAAAGCGTTTCGGATATAAGGTCTCACAAATTAATGAGCGTGCATCAGATAACTTTCGAGATAAAGAGAGGTTTGATCACCTTATGAAATATCTAGAAATATAAGTTCATGAATATAGCAGTCCATGGGAGAGAATTCAAATCTGAGGACAAACATCTGGTTCAGCATGTTTTTAACGAACTAGCTGAAAATCAGATAAATGTTCAAGTTTCTAATTCCTTCAGGAAAATCTTAGCTGACGCCGAAATTTCTCCTTTAACCGATCAGACAATTTTTTTCAAAAAAGAAGAACCCATTGATGTGGTCCTCAGCTTAGGTGGAGATGGCACTTTCTTAGAAACTGTGAGTAAGGTTGCCGCTACAGAAAGACCTATTCTAGGAGTGAACTTTGGTAGGCTTGGTTTTTTAACTTCCATTCAGCCAAATGAAATAGAAGCTGCCGTCCAAAAGCTTCTAAAAAAACAATATAAATTAGACGAAAGAAGCATGCTTCATGCAGATTCAGAAATAGAAATTTTTGAATCAGGCACGAACTTTGCCTTAAATGAAATAGCAATCTCGAAGACAGACACTTCTTCTATGATTATTATTCATGCGTTCATCAATGGAGCTTTTTTAAACTCCTATTGGGCAGACGGACTTATGGTGGCCACATCTACTGGATCTACAGGATATTCTTTATCTTGTGGAGGACCTTTGGTAATGCCCCATTCGGATAATTTTATTATTACGCCGATTTGTCCTCACAATCTGTTCGTAAGGCCAATGATAGTACCTAAGAACAGTGTCATTTCTTTAAAGGTAGAAAGTAGAAGTAATAACTATTTGGTCTCTATGGACTCCAGAGCAAAGGTGATTGGAGATGTGGAAACAGAAATCACCATTAGAGAGGAATCTTTTAAGGCCAAACTTATTACGCTAGAAGGTACAAATTTCTTAGACACCCTTAGGGCCAAGTTAGGCTGGGGAAGAGACGTAAGAAACAGGACCCAACTGCCTTCTGAAGAAGAGACTTCTTGATTGACTAGCAATAATAAATCGAAAAATTACGTTCTGAAAACGAATTTTACTCAAAGCATGGCAAAGTCAATTAAATTATCTGTTGGTCTTTTTTTATTCTCAATGCTATTGATGAATCAATCGGTCAACGCCCAAGGATTATTTTCTCAAAAGAATGTGGTAAACCAATACACCACTGTTGGTTTTGGAGGAGGCTCTGCACATTATATTGGTGATTTGGCATTACCCGTTCATTTTTACAGATCAGCTTATACAAATGTGAGATGGAATGTCAATGCCAATTATACAAAATACTTAACGCCAAATGCAGCCATAAGATTACAGCTTTCCTGGGTAAGGTTATTAGGCGACGATTACACTTATTCCAAGAATAATCTTGACCTATTCTATGGCCAATTTGCTAGAAACCTTCATTTCAGAAACGATGTAAAAGAAGTGGCAGTTAGTGGTATTTTTAACTTGATTCCACAGCAAGGCAAAGGAGGAGCTAGAAATAGAAGTAGAATAATGCCATATGCCACGATTGGCTTGGGATTAATAGCTCATGATCCAAAAGCAAAATTGCCTGTCAGTGTAGAGCCAGACTCAAAATGGCAATCCCTAAGACAGTATAACACCGCTGGTCAGGCCCTTCCAAATAGTGAGATAAAGTCATATTCTCTAGTTCAACCTGTTTTACCAATAGGTTTGGGACTGAGACTAAAGCTTAATGACAAAATTGACATAACGTTTGAGGGGAATGTAAGGTTTACCAATACCGACTATCTTGACGATGTAGGACCGAGTAAATACGCGGCTCTAGATCAATTAGAAAACTATGGTGGTTCACTTGCAAGCCAACTTTCATATAGGGCAGGGGAAGCTATTCCTGCAAGGAAACCAGACGAAAACAGAATTCCTTTAATTATACAAATTTATTCTAGCTATTTAGGTGCGACAGCAGGCTCTGAACCTAATAAAGGTTTATATCAGTACTATGGCCCTGAGGGAACAATTTCTAAAACTAGAGGTTCGAATGGGACATTTAAAGACCTTTATATTACTTCTCAAATCACTCTATCATATGTTATAAGCGATAAAATAAAGTGTCCTATTTTAAAGTAAGCATCAACTAATCCTTTAAGTAAATTTGAAAAAAGCTGGTTTCATAATATTCTTTATCACTATTTCTAACTTTGCTTTTTCGCAAGCCTTGGAAGTTGGCGTTGGTTCTGGCTTCACTGTTTATAAGGGAGATTTAAATCCAAATTATAATCCCCTATTAGCTAGACCTGCCGCACACCTTATGGTGAGGTATAACTTTTCTAGGGCTTTTTCTGTAAAAGCAACGGGAATGTATGGTTTGATTACGGGTAAAGATGCACTAAGCTCAAACCCTCTAAACAAAGAACGAGATTGGAGCTTTAATGCTCAGATTATGGATTGGGGTGCAGATTTGGAATACAATTTTCTCAATTTCCGTGCTTCGGGTACCACTATCAAATCTCTATGGACACCAATTCTCTTCTTAGGCTTTGAGCAATACAGAATGCCGAAAAGGCAGTTTCATTCTAATGGGCTTGTCGTTGAATCCGGAGTAGACTCTCCTGACAAGGCACTCTCCTATGGTTTTGGATTTAAAAAAGAATTAAACTCCAATTGGAATTTAAGTGGCTCTTTTGGCTGTAAATTACCCTTAGGGAAATCTACCAAAGACTATTTTGATGGTTTTGGATATTTTGACGATGAAGCAGAACCTTATAAAAACGCCTATCCAGATGTGATAGCCGAACCCATAAAATACAGCACGCCAAATACGCACACCAGAGATATCTTCTTCTATACTAGTTTTACGCTGAGTTATGTTTTTGACGGAGTTAGATGCCCCAATCCAAGGAGATAAGAGAAACCTTCATTCATCTTTCTATTGCCGCCTAATTTCCTTACATTTGCAGTCATTTTTGCAATAAGAATATCACAGATAATCAGTGCCAATAGATAAAATAGATAAAAGCAATTTGCCAAGACACATAGCCGTTATAATGGATGGGAATGGCAGATGGGCGAAAAAGCAAGGTGCAATGAGAATTTTCGGGCACCATCACGGCATTAAGGCTGTTAGAGAAACCGTAGAAGCTTGTGGTGAACTGGGTATTGAATACCTAACACTCTATACCTTTTCTACAGAAAATTGGAATCGCCCTAAACTTGAGGTAGATGCCATAATGCAGCTTTTGGTTTCTACCATAGCAAAAGAAATCCCAGATTTAAACAAAAACAATGTTAAGTTAAAAACCATTGGTGACTTAAATGCATTACCAGTAAGTGCAAGAGAAGAAATGCTAAGAGGTGTAGAATTAACTTCTAAAAACACTGGTCTTGTTTTAAATCTAGCTTTAAGCTACAGTGGAAAGTGGGATATCATTCAAGCGGTTAAGACCATTGCCGAAAAAGTTAAAAAAAGTGAAATAAGTGTAGAGGACATAGACGAGGTTTATTTTAATCGTTACTTAGCCACGGAAGAGAGCCCAGATGTAGATCTTTTGGTGCGAACTGGTGGAGATCACCGTATTAGTAATTACTTGCTTTGGCAGTCGGCCTACGCAGAATTACTTTTTGTGGATGACATTTACTGGCCAGAGTTTAGAAAAAAAGATTTATTTAATGCGGTATATACTTACCAGCAAAGAGAAAGAAGATTTGGAAAAACAGGAGAACAGGTTCAAAAGCCTTAAAACAGCATTTATGCTTAAAAATATTAGATTTAATTATACTCTTTTCTTATTGCTTCTTTGTGGAAGTACTTCATTTGCCCAGTTTGTGGGGGTTGGTAACAAAAAGACTAATCTCAACCCAATTAATGAAATAAGATACGATAATCCTCAGAGTTTCATCATCGGTGGTATCACGGTTGTAGGTGTAAAATTTCTTGACCCCAATACATTGATTTCGGTTTCTGGATTAAGTGTTAATGATCAAATCACCATACCTGGTGATGCCATAAGTTCGGCCATAAGAAGGTTAATGGATCAAGGTATCATTGAAGATGTATCTATCAACGTGACCAAAATAGAAGACAAGAAAGCCTATATAGAGATCGACTTGAAAGAAAGACCAAGGTTAAATAAAATTTCGCTTACAGGAATTAAGAAAAGTGAGATTGAAACCGTAGAAGAATCTATAAGTGAAAATAGAGGAAAGGTAATTACCGAAGCTCTTGTTAAAAACATTCAATTGACCATTAAAAAACACTTTATTGAAAAAGGTTTTTTAAACACTGCTGTTCAAGTTCAACAAATTGATGATACATTAAGAGTAAACAATGCTACGTTAATCTTTGCTATTGATAAAAAGGACAAAGTAAAAATAGATAACATCTATGTCACTGGAGTGAAAGAAGTTCCTGAATGGAAGCTTTTAGCCAAGTTTAAGAAGACAAAAGCCAGGGCTCCAATGAGACTTTTTAGCCCTTCTAAATATATACCTAAATTATATAAGGCGGATAAGAAGGCGGTTGTTGAATGGCTCAATAAAAGAGGATATAGGAATGCTCAAATTATTTCCGATTCGGTTGTTGAAAATAAATCTGGTAATGTCAATTTATACCTTGATATTAACGAAGGCCATAAGTTCTATTATAGGAACATTACATGGACTGGTAATTACCTTCATGCTTCAGATACGTTAGCTATGATTTTAGGCATAAAAAAGGGTGACCTTTATAATCCTGAAGAGCTCGACAAAAAAATTAATGGAATTCCGCAGAATGATGTCAGTTCGTTCTATATGGATGATGGTTATCTTTATTTCAGCTGTACACCCGTAGAAGTTGCCGTAGAAGGTGATTCTATTGATATTGATATGAGGATTTTTGAAGGTAAACAAGCTATCATTAATAGAATCATTCTGAACGGAAACACTAAGACCTCCGATCATGTGGTAATGCGTGAACTTTTAACCAAGCCTGGTCAAAAATTCAGTAAGACCGACTTGATTGAAACGACTCAAATGCTTTCGAAATTGGGTTATTTTGACCCACAGAAAATAGATCCTAGACCTATTCCTCAGTCAGACGGTACCGTGGATATAGAGTATAATGTAGAAGAAAAGTCTAATGACCAAATTGAACTATCTGGTGGCTGGGGAGGACTTCAAGGCTTTGTAGGTACTTTCGGTATCGTCTTTAATAACTTTGCCATTAAAGATGTCTTTAAGTTTGGACAAGGTCTTTACAAACCTTTACCTAAGGGGGATGGTCAAAGCTTTGCCATTCGTTTTCAGGCCAATGGAGGTTTCCAAAACTATTCTATCTCTTTTACCGAACCTTGGTTTGGAGGTAAAAAGCCTAACTCTTTCTCAGTAAGTTTATTCCACTCTGTACAGGATTATGGTAAACTTCTAGGAAGATATGAAAAACTGTATGGTTACAATCCTTACGCTGGATTTGCCAGCACTCAGGGGTACTTTAAAAACACTGGTGGATCTTTAACATTTGGTAAAAGACTGAACTGGCCAGACAGAAACTTTAGCTTTAGTAGTAGTTTATCGTATCAATATTACGATGTTGAAAACAGTTATCTATTAGCAAATTTCCGAAACGGTCAGGCACATGATATCGCTTTGGCTTTAAACCTTTCCAGATATAGTTTAGATAACCCTCAGTTTACGAGGTCGGGTTCGTCTATTGTTCTTAACGCTACTTTTAACCCTCCTTACTCCTCTTTTGGAAGTATCAACAGCGGTGCGGTGAAATACATAGAAGGTCACAAATGGATGTTTGATGCCGACTGGTATTCTCCTGTAGTAGGAAAGCTGATTTTCCATGCCAAAGCAAATATGGGTTTCTTGGGTAGGTACTCAAGTGATGTTGGATATAGTCCTTTTGGTAGATTTGTGGTCGGTGGAGCCGGAATGGGTCTTCAAAACACTCAAAACATTGGGGTTGAGCTAATTGGACTAAGAGGATATGAAGAAGGTGTGGTTCATGAAAAAACATTGGCAGAACAGGCTTCTGCCATTACTGGAACAGATAATTCAAGTGGTCAATTAAGCAGACAAGGAGGTATTATTTATAACAAATTTGCAGCTGAGTTAAGATATCCAATATCGCTTAATCCACAGGCTACTATTTACGCTTTATCATTTTTGGAAGCAGGAAATAGCTGGGGAAGTTATAAAGACTATAACCCGTTTAGATTAAGAAGGTCTGCCGGTGTTGGTGTTAGGGTATTTATGGCGGCGTTTGGTTTGCTAGGATTTGACTATGGATATGGTTTTGACCCTATTCCTGGAGTGGCAAACAAAGGTTTGAAGAATTTCACTTTCAGTATCGGTCAGCAAATCAGATAATCTGTTAAGAACCTGTTAAATGGCTTACTTGAAATATACTTTCTAATACTTTTAGCGTCAAAGAGACAAGTTGTTTATAACCTCAGAATAAAATTGCTTTTTTGTAAATAAATCGGAGATGAAGAAGACATTATTTTTTCTATTTTTGTCGCTGTTTTCAATTTCAGCATTCAGCCAAAAGTTTGGATACATTGATTCTGAATTTATAACAGGTAAAATGCCTGAATATAAAGAAGCGATGAAATCCATGGATTCTTATTCAGAGCAGTGGATTAAAGACATTCAGGCAAAGTATAGTGAAGTAGCGGATATGAAATTGGCCTTTCAACAGGAAGAAATTCTTTTAACGGAGGAAATGAAAAAAGAAAGGTTAAAAGCTATTTCAAATAAAGAAAAAGAAGTAAAAGAACTTAATAATAGTATATTTGGGCTCAATGGTCAGCTATTTCAAAAGAAAAAGGAAATCATGAAACCCATAATGGATGCCATTTATAATTCATGTGAAAAAGTGGCCAGAGATAAAAAACTAATGTTTCTATTCGATAAAGCTTCGGATATTAACATGATTTACACAGACCCGCGTCATGATTACACGGACTATGTAATAGAAGAACTAGGTATTCTAGAAACTAAATAATTTGTTATTAATTAAATCTAATAAGTATAAAATGAAGATTAAACTTTTCGCAACCCTATTTGCTGCATTAATGATAGCTGGGATTGGAGCCAACGCTCAAGTAAAAATTGGTTACACAAACATTGATTATATCCTAACCAACCTACCAGATTCTCAAGTAATCCAGGAAAAGTTGACCACAGAGAAAGCTCAGTATGACAAATTATTACAAGAAAAAGTAGCTGGATTCCAAAAGTCTTATGAAGACTATCAAAAAAATGCAGCCACCATGTCTGCAGTAATCCGTCAAGACAAAGAAAAAAGCCTTCAAACAGCTCAAACTGGTATTCAAGAATTTCAGCAAAATTCTGAAATGGCTATTCAAAATAAGCAACGTGAATTATTAGCTCCTGTAATGGATAAAATTCAAGTGGCTATTGACGAAGTAGCTAAAGCTAACGGTTATACTCATGTACTCAACTCTGACGCTGGTTATGGAACAACACCTGTAATCTTAGTAGCTCCAGATTCTGATAACATTACCAACCTAGTATTTAAACACCTAGGCGTAGCTATACCTTCTGAAGAAGCAGGTAACAACTAAGATATTCATCTAATTTCAAGGCCTCTTTGAGTTATCAAAGAGGCCTTTTTTATAACTTATTGGGTATTCCCAGTTCCTTTTAACGATTCATGAATTATTTAATAGTCGATTTAAATATTCAACTTGATGGCCATAAGATTGGTTTTGTGCAGCAAACACTCAATTGGTTGGCTAAAAATCAAAAAGAATACAAAGGAACTTTTCATTTTCTGGTAAATACAGAACTTCAGATTCCTGAAAATACCAATATCAAGGTAGAAGTTATAAAACCTCATACTTCTTCTAATTTCGATGCTAAAACCACGCTTAAAAAGTATAAGAATCAATGGGACTTCATCAAAGTTAAGGCGGGCCAGTTTGACGCCCAAAAAATAATCTTAATGGAGTTCGACATCTATCAAGTAGCTATTGGGAATGATTCCAAAACAGGATTTGATATTGCCGGCATTTGGTTTAGACCCTACTTCAGACAGGTTTCTTTGAGTAAATCCATTATTCCTACCATCAAGTTTAAAATAGCTAAATGGAGAAAGCAAGGGATGTTTAGGTTGGCTCTAAGGAATAAAAACTTGCAACAAATTTTTATTCTGAATGATAAAGTCACGGTAAATGCTCTTAATGAAAAGCATGGCGAAAGACTATTTTATTTACCTGATCCAGTTTTTGACTACGAAATAACGGAAACTATTGATATCAGAAAAAAGTATGGTATAGAAAAGTCAAAAGTAATATTCTTGATTTTTGGACATATTGACGACAGAAAAAACGTTGGAAATATTTTAAAAGCACTGGAAGCACTTCCAAAAGAAATGCAGTCTGAAATAGTGCTTCTTATGATTGGTAAGGTTGGTAAGGAATACAAATCAAAATTGCAGAATGAATTAGATAAAAGCAGAAGTACCGTTCAAATCTATCAAAACGATCAATTTGTGAGTGATGATGAGATGGAAGCACTTTTTTCTCAATCTGACTTAATTCTAAGAATGAATGTCAATTATTTTGCGAGTAGCGGAATAATAGGGATGGCTGCTAAATACAACAAACCGTCTTTAGTGTCTGATTATGGTATTGTGGCAGATTTAACTAAAGAATACGAACTAGGCTTAGAAGTAAACCCGGAAGACACTTCCGCCATTACGAAGAAATTTTCGGACATTATGAACTCCGAAAATAAATGGGAAATAAATGGTCAACAATATTATAAAGACCATGGCACTGAAGCTTTTGTTACAACGCTTCTTGACCTTCCGTAGGGAGTATTGCTTCATTAAGCTCGGCTTCCCAAGCCAATTGACCGGTACAGTTCCAGTGTGTATCTCCCTTTGCAAACCCAGCTGCACCTAATTTATTCAACATTCCAAAGGCATCTAAAACTTGCATTTCAAGCTTGGGATGGTTTTGAACTCTAGAAACCAACTGATTATATTCTCCTAAGTCTCTTCCAAGAATACTGGTTTTGTTAGGTATAATACTCAAAATAACTTTATCAAAACCCAACTCCCTATATTTTTGAGCTGTAGCATTCACATGGCTTACCAGACTATCTATTTCCTTTTCTTCAATCTTATCAAATGCAGAGCTTAGACCAGATGTTGAGGGTAAATAATATAGTAAATGCTCACCTGTCTTGTTTAGAACAACACTATCATCTACCCTTCCAAAAAGCTTATAGTTTAGAGCCGCTTTCCATTCTCTAATAGTCATCATGAAATCGTAACCAAAAAGCACGCCTTCATGAAGTTCTGTAGAATATGGTAAGTCAAAATCGACAACTTTTTTAAACCAACTTTTCTTTACCTCATTAGAAATGATTTTCTTATTTTCGACAATTTGGAGACCATCCCACACTCCCGTAAAACGCTCTCTAAAGTGACGCTCTATCGTTTCTATGACTAGGACATTATACGCTGAAGTGTCAATAACCACCTCCTCCTTCCAATCTACTCTGATATAATCATATTTTGAAGCTACAAAATTACTAGAATCCATTCTAGTTCTTTCTGTAAAGCTATCACCCGCTAATACAAGATGGGTTTTGGGTATTTTCTCAATATTTGGAGATTGACAATCCTCATATAACTCTTTAAACTTAGAGAGATTAGACATTCTATAAAGATCGCCATACCTATAATCATTCTTAACCAAACCGTGCTCATAGAGCCAATTTGACAAACCATGTGAGCAACCCTCTAACCATAAGAAAGCCGCTAAAACCAAAGCTATGTATTTAAGTATTTTCAAAATTGGAAATATATAAATTGATTAGACGTGAACACTCCAAAAAAGTAGCAAATAACCATGATACCTATAAATTTCACGTAAAAGGCTGGTGTTTTACTCGTATCAATAATTGGAATATAAATCTCCTTAAGCATTAAAATAAGGATGACTAAAGCACAAAACCACAGTTCTGCAAAAGACAAAGGACTACTAAAGCCAGCGTATGAATCAAGATTGACAATCTTAGAAAGTATAGTTAGAGCATTAGTAAGTCCCTGAGCTCTAAAAAACACCCAGCTCAGCGTAACTAAACTGAATGTAAAAGCTACCTGAAAAATCGTGGTTAAACTATTCTTAGGGAGTTTTAACCTAATATGTTTTTGCCAGTACATGGCCATAACCAAAAAGATTCCGTGTAATGCTCCCCAAATAATAAAGTTCCACGACGGCCCATGCCATAATCCAGAAATTGTGAAAACAATGAAATAATTGAGATAAAGTCTATACTCCCCTACTCTATTTCCACCTAAAGGAATGTATAAGTAATCTTTAAACCAAGTAGATAAAGAAATATGCCATCTACTCCAAAACTCCGCTATAGATTTGGAAATATATGGCACATTAAAGTTTTCCATGAGGTTAAAGCCCATCAGCCTGGCACAGCCGATGGCCATATCTGAGTAGCCAGAAAAATCACAATAGATTTGGAATGAGTAAAACACCGTCGCTAATAGTAAAGTAGCTCCACTATGCTCGGTAGGGTTAGAATAACAATAGTCTACCATGATAGCTAGCCTATCTGCCACCACTACCTTTTTAAAAAGCCCCCAAGCTATTCGTATGAGACCTTGTTTGATATTTTCAAAATTGTATTTAAAATAGGTGTGAAATTGAACCAATAAATTTTGCGGACGCTCGATAGGTCCTGCTACCAGTTGAGGATAAAACATCACATAAAGTGAGTAAATAATAAAGTCTTTCTCTGGCCGCTGTTTTTTTCGGTATACCTCAATGGTATAACTCATGGCTTGAAAAGTATGAAAAGAAAGCCCAATAGGTAATTCTAAACCATAATTAGGAATTGGGTTTTGAATCCCGACAAGATTCAAAGCAAAACTTAAATTCTGATTGATAAAATTGAAATATTTAAAAATGGCTAGAAAGCCAATATTGGCCACCAAACTAATCGCGAGCCACCATTTCCGCTTTTTACCCTCTGCCTTATCAATTAAAAAAGCGGCATAATAATCCACTATTATGGTAAATAGTAAGATTAAGATATAGACTGGCTTAAAAGCCATATAGAAATAACAACTGGCCAATAATAAAAGCCAGATTCGACCTCTATGTCTTAGGCTGTAGTATAAAATGGAGACTACAATGAAAAAGAAAACAAACTGGATGGAATTAAAAAGCATGTAAGCTAAGTGGCGACTTGTTTTATTTGAGGCACTTTGTCTATTTCAAGCCAAAAATACTAAGAAATCTCCACTGCATCGTTATGTCAATTTAGGCTTTTTACGAGCTCTCTTTACTAAAATAGAACCATTATGAAGTAACTTGCAAACCTTATGATTCATCAACAAGAACCCATCTGTGCTTTAGCCACCGCTCCAGGAGTCGGTGCCATTGGCGTAATTCGTATTTCAGGTCTAAATGCCATCCAAATAGTGGATGTAATTTTCAAAGGCCGTAAGCTAGAAAATGTTAATTCGCACACCGTCCATTTTGGAACCATTCAAAAAGGAGAAAAGGTAATTGACGAAGTATTATCAGCCGTTTTTAAGTCTCCTAAGTCATTTACAAAGGAAGACACCGTTGAGATTTCTTGCCACGGAAGCTCTTTTGTGATTAAAGAAATACTCAAACTACTTTTGGACAATGGCTGTAGATTGGCAAAACCTGGAGAGTTTACGCAAAGGGCTTTCATGAATGGACAGTTTGACTTGGTACAGGCAGAAGCCGTGGCAGATTTGATTGAGGCCGATTCTGCCGCCGCTCATAATTTGGCCATTAATCAGCTGCGAGGTGGCTTTTCAGATAAACTAACTTCACTAAGAGATGAACTTATTCATTTCGCCAGCATGGTGGAACTTGAACTTGATTTTGGCGAAGAGGATGTTGAGTTTGCCGATAGAGACGATTTGAAGAAATTGATAAAAAGCCTTCAAACGCAGTTAAACCCGCTTATTGATTCTTTTGATGCCGGAAATGTTATCAAAGAAGGAATTCCTGTGGCAATTATTGGCCAGCCAAACGTTGGTAAATCAACCTTACTCAATGCTCTTTTAAAAGAAGAAAAGGCCATTGTAACGGAAATAGCAGGTACCACCAGAGATTCCATAGAAGACACCATGGTGATACGCGGCATGAAATTCAGATTTATAGATACCGCAGGAATTAGAGAAACGGTAGATATCGTAGAAGGTATAGGCATAGAAAAATCAAAAGCAGCTTTACAAAAAGCTCAAATAGTACTTTTCTTGTTTGACGCAAAAGACGAACGAACTTATTTGGAGAAAAATTATAGCAGCTTAGCCAAAGACAAAAAGGTATTTTGGGTTAAAACCAAAGCAGATTTGAATGCCACAAAAACTGACGCTGACATTAGCATCTCCGCAAAAACTGGAGAAGGCATATCAGAACTAGAACATCTGGTTTTTGAGTCTACAGCTATTAAAACGCAAGGTGACACCGTACTGACAAACCTAAGGCATTACGATCTCCTCATAAAAACCAACGAAGCTCTAAGCGAGGTACTAAATGGCTTAGCCATGAATATCACAGGTGATTTCTTAGCTCAAGACATACGTTTGGCTCTTATGCATCTTGGAGAGCTTACCGGAACCATCACCACAGATGACTTATTGAAGAATATTTTTGGAAAGTTTTGTATAGGGAAGTAACAACACTTCTTTTATTTGCTAACACCTTGTTTTTCTTTACATTAGAGTAGTTTACACTACTCTTTTTTGTTGCCCAATTGCTCTTATTTGTGTATCTTTGTTGCCAAGGTGTTGCCCGTACAACAAACTTGTTGCCCAGCAGCCCCTTTTTAAAACACAGGTGAAATGATGCACCATATTGCTACACATTGCACCACAATACAACATAATGCACCATTGAGCAGTAATATTCAAATACCTAAGAATTGTGAGTTTTGCGGCAAAGCCTACATAGCCAAAACCACTGTTACAAGATTTTGTAGCCATAAGTGTTCGCAACGGGCATATAAAGCACGAGCTAGAGAAGAGAAGGTGCAGAAATCCATAGAATCCAAACTGACTCCTATTTCGAAACCAGACGCCAAAAGAATTATTAACCCTTTAAATTCAATACAACTTAAAGAGTTCCTGAGCATCAATGAAGTTTCTGATTTACTTGGTGTAAGCCGTTGGACCATCCAAAGAATGGTTCAACGAGGCCAACTTTCTGTGAAGCAGATTGGCCGCAAGAAAATAATGTCACGTCAGCAAGTTGATGACTTCTTTAAATCCTAAACTAATAAAGCAATGAAAATAACATTACGCCAACGCCTTAAAGGAAACAAGATTAGTCTTTACCTAGACTACTACGAAAACGGTAAAAGAGAATATGAATACCTGGGTCTTTATCTTAAGCCCGAACCTAAAAAGGGTGCTTTGCCAAAATCGGCAAAAGACGAAAACCGAAAGATTCTGGAACTGGCTGAAAGCATTCGCTCAAAAAGGCATCTTGAAATCCAAAATGAAATATATGGCTTCCGAGATAAAGAAAAAATGAAAGGCAGCTTTCTAAGCTACTTCGATTCTTTGACTGAAAAGAAGAAAGAAAGCATTGGGAACTATGGCAATTGGGATAGCGTAAGAAAGCACTTAAAAGGCTACAGTCCGCATGATATCACTTTTGATAGATTAAATAAAGAATGGGTTGAGGGATTTAAAGATTATTTAAATGATGTTGCTTATACAAAATCAGGCTCCAAACTTTCCTTAAATTCTAAATACTCCTATTTCAATAAGTTGAGAGCTGCTTTAAAACAAGCTGTAAAGGATAGCCTTCTGAAATTTAACCCAGCTGATAACGTTGAGCCATTTCCACAAGACGAAACCCAAAGAGAGTTTTTAACACTTGATGAAGTCATTACTTTATCCAAAGCTCATTGCTCCAATAGTATTTTAAAAAGGATGTTTCTTTTCTCATGCTTGACAGGCTTACGTTGGTCAGACATTGAAAAATTAACTTGGCAAGAAATACAGCATTCAAAAGAGTTGGGCTATTACATTCGATTTCGACAAGCCAAAACAAATGGCGTAGAAACCCAGCCTATTTCAGAAGAAGCACGGTCTTTACTAGGTAATGAAGGACAGCCAAAGGAAAAAATATTCATTGGCTTGGCTTACGGAAACTGGAACAAAACCATTCTTAAAGATTGGCTGTTAGAAGCAGGAATCACTAAGCATATCACTTTTCATTGTGCCAGGCATACTTATGCTACTTTACAATTAACTTTAGGAACTGATATCTACACAGTAAGTAAACTTCTGGGACATAAAAACCTTCAAACCACCGAGATTTATGCCAAGGTTATTAATGAAAAGAAAGTGGATGCAGCGAACAAAATAAATATAGGATTATAAATGGAGCTTAATTTATACCGAAGCATTCTTACGGGAGTTTTAAAACCTTGGTCTGAGAAAAATCAGAACATGAAGTTCTTTTCGAATAACCTCACTCCTTCTTTAATTTCACCTAATTCAACTGAAAATTTCCGAACAGAATTAATTAAGGCTTTAGGCAAGAATCATGAAGTCTTTGAAGAAGAAAGTATTAACTTATACATATCGCAACCAGCTGGAAATATATCATACACAATTTCCAAACCTTTAGTTACAGTTGAAACACCTCCACCCACCAATTCAAAAGAACGATTCTATTTTGGGATAATAGAAAACGAAACCACTAGGATTTCCAATAACATCCTACAGGCATTGCTACGTAAAATTGAAGACTATGACCGCTCATACATCATCAATGATTCTTTAATATCTCTGAGAAGCTTTTTACAACACATAGGCGAAGTAAATAAAGCCCTTATTGATTTAGATAAAAGCTCAAAGGCAATACTCAAAGTTCTTACTAATAATGCTATTAGACTTTTGCATGAAATTGAATTGTGTTATCCACAATTCTTGAAACAAATCTCATCGGATAAGATTTTGATTTTTAATGAGCTTTTAAAAGAAGAGCTACCAGAAGACGACTATTATTCTACATCATCCGAAATACCAGAAATCCATTTGGCACTTTCTAATGTCAAACTAAAATTAACCCCTTCAAATGTTCAGCTTTCAAATAATTTAACCTTTGGCTTTAAAGGTGATAAAGAAAAATTAGAAACAGTTTTTCGCTTGCTTGAAATAGAACTCGAATTTTTCAAATCACCAACTACGCTTGCACAAGTCATAGACGTATTCACTACAACTAGCCTTACTTCGGCAAGTCCTAAAATATACCTTGGTATAGAAACAAAAGAATTTAGATATATAATTGACCAAATAGGGCCACAATTCAGAAATTTAAAAATAACCCCAATAGATAATTCTAAACTTTTCCATTCTCTTAGAAACCCAGAAAAAACCATTACCAGAGGTAATTTATCTTCTTCCAAATCTCAAATTGATGTTAAGAATAAATCAACCATTGACAACATTCTTAAGCATCTGATAAAATAAACCTAAAAAGAACATTTAGATGATTTAGATATGTCATTTAGATGGCAATATCTAAAGGACTCCGCTTGCTGAAAATCCAACATTTGCTTCGTAATCAAAACAATAGATACGATGCAAAACAACGATTTAATTCTCGACAAGCTTACAGAAATAGCCGACAAGCTATCTGAGCAAAACATCCTCCAAAAGGCTGTACTTAATCTAAATGAGGCCAGCAAATACTTGGACATTAGTCCATCCCATCTCTACAAGCTAACCAGCAACAAACAGATTCCGCACTTCTGTCCGCAAGGCAAAAAACTCTATTTCAAAAGAGAAGAGCTTGACCAGTGGTTACAGCGAAATCGTCAAGTGGCATCTGATGAAATTGAAAAGATGGCAGCTGACTATGTCATAAAAAACAAAAGAAAATAAGGTATCCACCATTAAACAAAAAGAACATGGCATCAGGTACCATATTTTCTAATTTTTCAGAACCAGTAGAAAACAAGGCTATTATTCTTCTAAGAAAGCGGATAGCCACAGATGAGTTCAAAGAACCAATCTTAGCCATTAGAAATCTAATAGCGAACGGTGAAAAGGAGAAAGCCCAAAAGCTAAAAACAAAACTTTTGGCTTTCACGCCATCTGGTACATTTAAAGAGAAACGCATTGCTGCAAATCTTGATATGTACAGTGGTTTTATTCACTTGGATTTTGACCACATACCCATAGATGACTTTGAAAAATCCTTTGACATTATAAAGTCAGACCCTCATACTTCATTCTGCTTCCGAAGTCCAAGCGGTGATGGTTTGAAAGTCTTTGTGGAAGTATACACCAAAGCAGAACACCACGAAACAGCTTATCAGCAGGTCTTAGATTACTTCCAAAGCTTAACTGGTTTGCAAGCCGATGAAAAATGTAAGGACATCACAAGACTTTGTTTCTTCAGTTATGACCCTGATATGTATTCCACAATATCGAATACCAAATTTCAGGTTTCATTGCCAAACGGCTTAGAAGCAAAGCAGGAGCCAATCATTTTCACACCTCCGCCTAAAAAAGAAACCGCTCCCCCATCTCACATGCTCACTGAGCTTTTCGACCAACAAATTCTTTTCACCAATCAAAAACAATCATATCAAAATGGAAATCGTAATAATTATATTTATATGCTGGCTTCAAACTGCAACAGGGTTGCCATCCTCATGGAAGTCTGCCTGGAACTTTGTACGCAAAATTATGACCTCGACAATCGAGAAATCAAAGCATCTGTTAAAAGTGCTTATGAGAACCATCCGCTAGATTTTGGCAAATATGCAAAACTTGCAAACAGCAAAGATTCTACTTCCATTGGTGTTACAAAAGAAATAACGCCTGATGAAGATTATTTAAAACTCACACCCGTCATTCCTGCAAAGGTGTATGAAAACCTACCCAACCTTTTAAAAAAAGGCACTAGTGTATTTTCTGACCCTCGTAAACGTGATGTATTCTTTACCAGTGCCTTATCCATTTTAAGTGGATGTCTTCCAAATGTTTCGGGAGTGTACGGAGGCGAAAGAGTATATCCACAGCTTTTCACCTTTGTGATTGCTCCAGCAGCGAGCGGCAAAGGAGTTATGAAAAATGCAAAGAGATTAGCAGATGCTTATCATGATAGAGTAATTGAAGGCAGCAGAGCTGCACAAAAGAATTATGATGGAGAATTGATTGACTACAAAGCACTTCTTCAAACGCGTAAAAAAGGTGAACCAACACCTGAAAAGCCCGAGGAGCCAAAGTTTAAGTTAGCCTTTATTCCTGCAGATTGTTCCAAAGCACGAATGATAGAACATTTGGCCGCTAATGGCGAAGAGGGCATTATTTGCGAAACTGAAGCAGATACCCTCAGCGGAGCTAAAAAGCAAGATTGGGGTGATTACTCAGCCCTTTTAAGAGCCGCATTTCAGCATGAAAGATATGCTAGCTCTCGGAAGACCAATAATGAATTTAGTGAGCTGAAAGAGCCTAAATTAGCGGTTGCACTTACTGGCACACCGGCACAAGCCCCCAGACTTATTTCATCCTCAGAAGACGGACTCTTTAGCCGTTTCGTTTTCTATGCATTTAAGAATGAACTGGAATGGCTAGACCCCTCACCATTTGCCCAGAAAGTAGTCTTGAATGACCACTTTGATGCTTTATCCAAAGATGTATTATCCATGATAGACTTTCTTTCTTTAGAAAAATCTGAGTTTTATTTCAGTATGGACCAATGGGATTTTTTCAACATTAGTTTTAGAAAGTCATTATTTGATGTAGCCACCTTTACCAGTGAAGATGCGGCTAGCGTAGTTTTCAGATTAGGTCTTATTACTTTTAGAATAGCTATGATTCTAACGGCCATAAGGAAATTTGAAAATGGCGAATCAAACACCCAAATCACGTGCTCAGATGAAGACTTTCATAGTGCTATTGCCATATCAGAAGTTTATCTAAAGCATAGCATACTTATGTTCAATAATCTTCCTAATCAATCTGAGACGGCCACTTTTAAAGGAGGTGAAAACAAAAAACTTTTCTTTGAGGCCCTTCCACTATCATTCAGTAGAGCCGAAGCCCAGAAAATAGGTCAGTCTTTCACGCTTGGCACTCGTACCGTTGACCAGATTCTCAGAAACGCCCTAGGCAAGGACTTAAAGAAAATTAAGGCAGGGCTTTACGAAAAGAATACATCTTAGTTAAAATGTGACATATCATCTCATTTTTTAGTGATACACTTAATATCACATAGTATATTGCAGAGTCAGATTTACAAAAAATGAATAGAATAAAGGAGGTACTGGAAACACAAGGCCGTAGCCAGAGGTGGCTAGCAGAGCAAATTGGCAAAAGTTATAACATGGTGAACGCCTATGTACAAAACCGCCAACAGCCCCGTCTGGAGCTCTTATTTCAAATAGCGGAAACACTAGATATAAATGTAAAAGAACTTATTAACGACAAATTCAAACCAAAGTGAGCAAAAACGAAAAAGCCCTAGATTTTTTCATCGGGAAGTTACTCGATGATGCAGGAATAAAATTCACCCCTAATGGCAGTAGTATCAAAGAAATACACACTGCCCTAAAAACAGCATCAAAAAAAGGAACAAAAAAGGTTGGTTTCCCTGAATTTGTCGGTATTTCAAATGACTTCATTATTGTAATTGAAGACAAGGCCGAAACCGAAAAACAGGCAAATTACTCTGATGATGAAAATACTGTTCTTTCCTCTGACTTAAAATCGCTTCAAGATTATGCCGAGAATGGTGCTTTGCATTATGCGAACCACATTATCCAGCATACAAGCTTTAAAAAAGTATTTGCCTTCGGTTGTTCAGGTGATGAAAAGCACCACATTATTCGTCCACTTTTTGTAGACTCTAAAGCGTATAAATTATTAAAACCGGTTGAAAACTTTCAGAACTTCTCGGCAACAAATATTGAGAAATACTACCATGAACAAGTTCTAGAAGAAACTCCAACTGAAATTTTAGAAAAAGATGCCCTAATAGCGAAAGCAAAAGAACTTCATGAATATTTAAGAAACTATGGTCAGCTCGGAGACGATGAGAAGCCCCTTGTTGTTTCAGCAATTTTATTGGCTCTAAGTGACCCTAATTTTAAAACAGACAATCTTACCGGTGACAATGTTCGAACGGATGGTCAAAAGATATTTGGAGCTATAGAGGACTATATGAAAAGAGTAGAGGTCACCCCAGATACAAAAAAAGAAAAGGTTCTGAATCAATTCAATATCATAAAAGATAGAACACTTCTAAACCAAATTGACGACAGACTAAGGAACACAAACAAAAACGATGAATTAGCTAAAACACCTTTAAAATTCTTTACCGAGTTTGTTGAAAATAATATTCTGGCTTCTGTTAAAGCCAATACCAGTGAAGATGTTTTGGGTTTATTTTATGGCGAATTTATTCGATTTAGCGGAGGTGATGGTCAAACTCTTGGAGTGGTACTCACACCTAGTCACATTACAGATATTTTTTGTGATTTAATAGATTTAAGACCCACAGATAAAGTATTTGACCCTTGTTGCGGCACTTCCTCTTTCCTGATATCAGCCCTTCATAAAATGCTAAATCAAGTAAATACGAAGGAGGAGCAGGAACGCATAAAAAAGAATCAATTGCATGGAATAGAAATCAGAGAAGATATGTTTTCAATTGCCACTACTAATATGATTCTTCGGGGTGATGGTAAAAGTAATCTGGAGAACAAAGACTTCCTAAAAGTAGCCATAAGTGATTTACGAAGAATGAATTACACGGCAGGCTTCATGAATCCACCTTATTCCCAAGCTAAAGGCCGAGACACCGCTCACCTTTCAGAAATACACTTTATAGAACATCTTTTAGATGGTCTTGCTGATAATGGAAGGTGCGTTGTTATAGTACCGCAATCAACAATGGTTGGTAAAACCTCTGAAGATAAAAAAGTTAAAAAACGTATTCTAGGTAAACACACTTTGGAAGGAGTAATAACACTTAACAAAGAGACATTTTATGGTGTTGGAACAAACCCTTGTATTGTCATTTTCACCGCTTACAAACCACACTCAGAAAAGAAATTTTGCAAGTTTGTAAACTATGATGATGACGGCTTCATTGTAAGAAAACACATTGGCTTAGTTGAAACGGAGCGTGCTAAAGAGAGAAAATCGCACCTGCTTAATTGCTGGCTTCATGATGCCCCAGCAGAATCAAAGTTCATGGTAAAAACCACTATTGAACCCGAAGACGAATGGCTTCATTCTTTTTATTATTTCAATGATGAAATTCCAAAAGCAGAGGATTTTGAACAAACAGTTGCAGACTATTTAACTTTTGAGTTTAGTATGGTTATGCAGGGCAGGGATTATTTATTTACAAACGCTTAATGAAATGAATTTAGACTTAAAAAAACAGAATTGGAAAGAGTTTGATTTAAAATTAATTTTTCCAAAAATTCAAAGAGGTAAGCGATTAAAAAAAGCTGACCATTCTAAAGGTCAGACTCCGTATGTCTCTTCAACAGCTTCAAACAATGGTGTTGATAGCTTTATTGGTAATATGGTAGCAGTTAGGAAATTTTCAAATTGTTTGTCTTTGGCTAACAGTGGTAGCGTTGGTGCCTGCTTTTATCAACCTTTTGAATTTGTGGCAAGCGACCATGTAACAAGGCTTGCAAACCCAAAATTTAACAAATATGTGTATTTGTTTCTTTCAGGTGTTGTTACGAGGATATCAAGTAAATATAGTTTCAACCGTGAAATAAACGATTCTCGAATTAAGAAGGAAAAAATTTTATTGCCGGTGAATAATAAGGGGGAACCTGACTTCGAGTTCATGGAAAATTACATGAGAACAATTGAGGCTAAGCAGTTGAAAAAATACAAACAACATATATCACTGAATATCAGCAAATTAGAATGGGGGGGGGTAAACAATGAAGTGAAATCGACTTGGTTTGAGTTTGAATTGGGTAAACTTTTCAAGCTATCGCAAGGCAAATCAAAAGGTCTTAATCATCTAAAGAAATCAAGTTCAGGTATTAATTATTTAGGTGCCACTAATCTTAATAATGGAGTACTTTCAAATGTAGAAAATGTAAAAAAGTTAATTCACAAAGGAAATGGAATAGCATTTATTAGAAATGGTGAGGGTTCAATGGGGTATTCTATTTATAAGGCAGAAAATTTTATTGCAACTTCCGACATATCAGTTGGATATAACCCAAACTTAAACCGCCATGTTGGATTGTTCATAACAACGGTTGCTGATAAGGTTAGAGGTAAGTACAATTTTGGATATAAAAGGAGTGGTAAAAGATTAAAGAAAGAGAAGTTGCTACTTCCAGTAAATGAGAAAAATGAACCAGATTATATGTACATGGAAAACTATATGAAAATGTTAGAAGTAGAAAAACTAAAAGTGTACCTGAATTACAAGAGATTAGAAATCTTATAACTCACATTTTAGTATAAACAAATAAAACTTCAGAAATAAATCTTAGAACAACAGGAAGATATAAATCACATATCACCATTCTTTATTTTGTTTTAATTAACACTTACTATTAATAATATTTATTACTTTTGTAGTGAAAATAACCTTTACAGAAAAAAAAATTGAGAAAGTCGCCAACGATGATAAGCTAATGCTGAAAAAGTTGGGTCCAATTAGGGCAAAGATTTTCCGCCGTAGGATGACTGCACTACAAGTCGCTAGTACTTTAGAAGAAGTGCGTCATTTACCAGGTAATTTTCATGAATTAGTTAAAGATAGAAAAGGCCAGTGGGCATGCGATTTAGACCAGCCTTATCGCCTTATTTTTACACCACATGAAAAGCCAATACCAACAAACGAAGATGGTCAATACGTTTGGCTCGAAATAGTTGGTATTGAAATTATAGAAATAACAGACTACCATTAAGACCAAAACCGATGAATACTTATCACCCCCAATCC
>NZ_JBSRVI010000133.1:0-27624 GCF_055134445.1 Arcticibacterium sp. | reverse complement strand
CTATTAAAGTTTGTTTTTTTGCAATGAGGTGCCATAGCTTACTCGTTAAGCAATCGAAGGTGATTATTAAATTTTACAATTTCTTAATAGTATTTTTCATTAAAATCGAAGTAATACAGTTGGGTTTTGATTTGAAATATTTTGCTAATCTAACAATTTGACCATGAATATAGGGGTTGACTTAGGGGGAACTAAAATAAAGGTTGGAATAGCAAACGAGGGTTTAATTCTCGAGCAGAATACGGCTTTATTGTACCAAAAGGATTCATTGTCTTCTACGCTGAAACAACTTAAAGACCTCATTAGGCCTCATGTTTCCAAAAAAATTAGTAAAATAGGTATAGGGGTTCCATCTGTAGTAGATACAGAAAGAGGCATAGTATATAATGTAACCAATATTCCTTCTTGGGAAAAAGTAGCCTTAAAAGACATACTTGAAGATGAATTTAATCTACCGACTTTTGTCAACAACGATGTCAATTGTTTTACACTTGGCGAACATCTTTTTGGGCAAGCTAAGGGCTATACTTCAGTAGTTGGTTTGACCATCGGTACGGGTCTTGGTGGAGGTATAATCATTGATAATAAACTCTATAAAGGTTTCAATACCGGTGCAGGTGAAATTGGACTTTTGAAATACCTTGAAAAAAACTATGAATACTATTTAGGAAACTCATTTTTTGAGCGGAATTTTGGATTTAATGCTCGCGAGGTATTTATTGCATCTCAAGGAGGCCATAAGTGGGCATTGGATGCCTATGCTGAATTTGGTATGCATTTAGGAGCTGCTATTCAGGCTGTTATGTATACGTATGACCCTGAAGTGGTGGTGGTGGGGGGCTCAATAAGCCATGCCTTTTCATTTTTTGAAAACACCATGCATGAAGCTTTAAAGGATTTCGAATTCCCTGAATCTTTGAAAAAAATTAAAATATTTAAATCCAATAACGATAACATTGCTCTACTAGGTGCTGCTGCACTGAGTAGGTAATTAAACTATTGTAAAATCTAGCCAAAATTCAATGCGAAAAAATACATTTATAGTCGTCCTTATCTTCTTTATATTTTTTGTTATCTCTTTTTTGAGTAATATTCTGGGTCCAATAATTCCTGATATACTAAATAGTTTTGATCTTGGTCTTGGTTTAGCAGGTTTTCTGCCTTTTTCGTTTTTTGTTTCCTATGGCGTTGCTTCCATACCTGCGGGTGTTTTGGTTGAAAAATATAAGGAAAAGAAGGTGCTGCTATTGGCATTTTTTCTGGCTTTCATAGGAGCATTATTTTTTGCTTTAGTCCCTATTTTTCCAGTAGCATTACTTTCTTTATTCATTATTGGTACTGGCATGGCCATGCTTCAGGTGGTGATAAACCCACTGTTGCGTGTGGCTGGTGGAGGTGTAAACTTTGCCTTCAATTCGGTTATGGCTCAGTTGTTTTTTGGGGGAGCATCTTTTCTTAGTCCTATGCTTTATTCTTATTTTGTTAAGCATGTACATGTAGGCCAGCCAAGCAATTTTATCATTGAAACGATGAATAACATAGTGCCAGCAAATTTAACTTGGATCTCTTTATATTGGGTATTTGCGGTTATCGCATTATTGATGATTTTAATTATTAAATCTATAAAGTTTCCGGAGGTGGAGCTGGCAGAAGATGAGCGAATTGACACAGGAAATGCATTTCGTGAATTGATAAAGGACAAAAAAGTGATCTTGTTTTTTATAGGTATCTTCTGTTATGTGGGCACAGAACAAGGAATTGCCAATTGGACCTCCAAATTTCTTCAAGAGTATCACGGTGTAGATCCAGCTACTTTGGGAGCGAGTATTATTTCCTATTTTTGGGGGTTGCTCACCATCGGTTGTTTTTTAGGACTATTACTGCTGAAGATTTTTGATAGTCGTAAGGTATTGATATTCTTTTCCTTAGGTGCAATCGTTGCTCTGCTCTTAGGATTGTTTGGTCCGCTTAATTGGGCTTTGATTTGTTTTCCTCTCACTGGTTTTTTTGCTTCGGTGATGTGGTCTATAGTCGTCTCACTGGCTCTTAATTCCGTAGCTAAGCACCACGGTACTTTCTCAGGTATTCTTTGCACCGGCATAGCTGGAGGAGCTTTTGTGCCTTTGATTATTGGTGGTTTGGGCGAACTTGTCGGATTACGTATGGCCATGTTGTTTTTGTTGGTAACTTTAGGTTATATTTTAGGTATTGGTTTTTGGGCCAAACCCTTAGTGACTAATTCAACCATAAAAAGCTGGAAAGAACTCTTTCATGTATAAAATTATTTTATTGATCGATTTTGCTGAGGAATATAGCAAGGCCCTGTTAAAAGGTATTGCTAAATATTCAAAAGAAAACGGTCAATGGATTTTTTGTCGAATGCCGCTTTTTCAGAGAGAAACCATTGGCTTAGATGGGATTTTAGAATGGGCCATTGAATGGGGAGCAAATGGTATCATTGGGCAACTTTATAATGAGCCAGGTATCGAGAAGTTTATAGAAGCAGGAATCCCAGTAATTGCTCAGGATTTTAAGGAGCGATTTAATGAAATTCCTAATATTACCGGTGCACACAAGGAAGCAGGTAAAATGGGAGCCGATTATTTTCTAAAGAAAGGCTTCAAAAATTTTGCTTTTTATGGCTTTAAAGATATTGTTTGGTCAAGAGAAAGGGCAGAGGGTTTTGAAGAAAAAATAGTAAAGAGTGGTCATAAAGTTCACTATTTTGAGCATGTTAAGGCTCGCTCTTCCGAAGTTTGGTACTACAGGCCAAGTTCACTAAGTCAATGGCTCAAATCTTTACCCAAACCTATCGCCTTAATGGCCTGTGACGATAACCAAGGGCAGCATATTACGGAAGCTTGTCGTCATTCTGGTATCAGAATTCCCGAGGAGGTGGCTGTTTTAGGGGTAGACAACGACGAGATGATTTGTTCTTTTTCGGATCCTCCGCTTTCTAGCATAGGGCAAGACACAGAAAAGGGTGGATACGATGCTGCGAGGCTTTTGCACCGAATGATGGAAAATGACATATCAGCTCATTATGACATTATAGTAAAGCCTACGCAGGTTATCACACGCCAATCCACTGATATTTATTCTACAAACGACAAACATATAGCAACCTCCTTAATGTATATTCATCAGAATATAGATAAAAAGCTGCAGGTGGATGATATTGTAAAGCAAGTCCCATTGTCAAGAAGGGCTCTTGAAAAACGTTTTTTAGATATGACTGGCTATCCTGTTTACAAATATATCTTTAATTTGAGAATAGAGAAATTGAGTCAGAAATTGCTTGAAACAGACTTAAGTGTTTTCGAAATTGCTCTTGAGTTGGGTTTTTCAGATACCAAGAATATTGCAAGACAATTTAAGCAAATCAAAGGTTGTACTCCCAGCGAATATCGAAATCAATTTTTGGCATAATGTTTTTTTTCCGAAGCATTACTTTACCATTACGTTTTCCAAATTGTATCCTTTGATGCTGACTTTTGGTTCTTTGTTGCCAGTGTCTTTTTTATAGCATTTCACAGTTAAAGTTTTGGTTTCTTTTGGTGGAATAGAGATGTAATTGTCTGACCAAAAGACGGGTACTACGGAAGTTTGTGAATCAGAATTGATCAACTCAGCCTCTATAAAGAATGCGATTTTATTACTTTGGTTTGTTAATTCTAGTGTTATCTCGTATTCATCAGTAGTATTTGAAATTCTTTTTGTTGCTTCAATTTTAGTTTTTGGCAAATTATTGAGTGAAGTGAAATCGGCATATTGTTTTTGCGGAGTATAAAACCAAAATTTCTGGTCCCAATCCATTTGGTCCGGTTGAGTGGCTAGCCAGTAGAAATTATCGGCAATGAGCTCTTCTGTTCCTTTTTTGAGTTTTAAATCTAAAAAGTATACTTGATTTTTACCTTGAAGTTCTGGGATTTTAAGGGCGTTTAAGGTGCTGTTTTTATCTAAATTTGTTGTTAAAGTTTTTTCAAATACCACTTCAGATATGGAGTTGAAAAGCTTTATTTGAGCGGTTATATTTTTCAAATCTAATTGAGTATCGTTACTCAAGTGTATGGAGTGATCATAATAATTGTACATAACGGATACTGGATTTGCAGCCTTTTTTGTACCATAATATGCACCTGTTGGCATTAAATAATAATCGTACAATTGCCAATAAAACTCAGGCCAAGGAGAATTTAGCATCCATTGCACCACGCCCGTGGAGGTTGGTCGGTTCATTACATGCGACTCAAACATTGGTCTAATGGCCTCATAATTCATTATTTGTGCTTTAAAAGCGAGGTCTTCTAAGTCCTTGGCTTGGCCAAGTTTGGCTTTTAGGGCTTTTAAATAAACGCCCAAAGTATTGAAATCTTTTCGACCAGAATGATAATTCCATATTTCGTTTTCGGCGGGCCAAAGTTTATCCGCTGGTATCATCTTTTTAATAGCATCAATGGGTGGTATCTGCGGTCCAGGCCCTACCTCAGAATTGAACCCATAAGCTCCTCCAAGCTCTTTGTCTTCGTACCAGTAAATGGGTGGCACATATTCATAAGGGCCGTACATTTTCATACCAGATTTACCCGAAATAGAACTTTCAAAATCACCAGAAGAAATCAAAAACGGTCTCGTTGGGTCGTATTTTTCTAAGGTTTGTAAGTATTTTTTTTCTAAGGAAGGTGCTGGCATGGCATCGCTTCCGCCCGCCCAAGTAAATATACTTGGGTGATTTCGTAGCCATTTTACTTGATCTCTAAAATAGTCAGACAACAAGGTTTCCTCATCAGGGCTAAGTTTGATGCCATATTTGGCTACATCTTCATTTATAGGTAAGTTTTCGTCGCCTTCACTTTTCTCTAATACTTCTCCAAGATAATCAGGCCATTCCCATTGACAGCTCCATCCGACCATCAACAATATGCCGTTTTGATCGCATAAATCGTAGATGTGTTGGTTATTACCCCATATTCCTTCAAACCGGAGTGAGTTTAGATTCATTTCCTTTACATACCTGATTTGTGCGGCATCTTTTTCTGGCATGAATCTCAAGAATAGATCATCTACCCAGCCTCCACTTTTTATCAACACTTCTCTTCCATTTACTTTATAACCACGAACGTTTTTTGGGTTGAGGTAAGTTTCTATTTTTCTAATACCAAATTTTGTGTTTTGTTGGTCTTGGGCTATTCCATTTTCGGTCAATTGCATTTCTAAACTATACATATTTGCTTCTCCGAGTCCATTTGGCCACCATAGTCTCGGATTGCTTATGTTTAATTGTTGAAATTCTTCTGGGCTAAACTTTATTTCGGTTTTCTCATGTGCTTGAAGTATGACTTTCTTTTGGAAAGATATATTTTCAATTTTACCATTTAGTTCTACATTTTTAGTTTCCTCACTGTGGTTGCTTACTTCCACACTTATATTTACTGAAGCCTTACTTAAGTCAGTGGTGTTTACATCTGGTGCAACAAAACTGGCGTCAATGGATACTTTTCCCGAACGCTTTAGTCGAATTTCTCTAAAAATACCCATGTAGTGGTCGGGTGGGGTAGGAGCCCAGTCCACAAAACCCATATAGAAATCTCGGACTTGTGGCGGGAAAATTTCTACTACTAATATGTTCTCACCAGATTTGGCTTGCCCAGAAATATCTAGTTCAAATTGCCTAAATGCTCCAAATAAGGAGTCTTTATGGGCTATTTGTTTGCCGTTCAACCAGAAGTTTGCACTATAATTTATTCCATCTATCAGTAGTTTTAAATGTTCAGTTTTATTGTCGAAATCATCAAGATTGAACGTATTTCTAAACCACCAAGATGATTCAAACTGCTCGGCAGGTACTTTCGCCAAATTATCACCCATGAAAATGTCTGGATATTTGCCAGCTTCCACCAATGCTCCCATTACGGTGTTGGGAACGGTAGTTTTTATCCACTTTTCAGAGTCTATAACATTGGAAGAAAGTGTTTCTCCATTTTCAGAGATATCTACAGTAGGTGCTATCGTCCAACCTTTACTTAATATGGTTTCCCCGATTTTTATTTTGGAGCTGCAACTAACAAGGATAAAGCTTATGGAAGCCAGATAAAGCAAACGAACAGTTTTTGTCATAATGATTGTATATACCGTATGTAATGTTTACTCCAGAAACATCTAATTGGGCTATTTAGAATGTGTTTTTAATTTGGAAATAGCCTAAAAGTGACATCTTAAAGTATATGTATCAAAGGTCAATGAAATTAACAATAAAAATCAGATGAAAGATAAGAAATTGTGGTTTAGTATGGTTTTGGTAGGCATGTCTTTAGGTACTGCTTGGGCTATTCGAGGTCAGTTTGGTCACGAGCAAGGTGCAGCATGGGCGGGTGCTATTGGTACATTAAGTATTTTGTTAGTTTCAAAACGAAAGGATTGGCTTTCGAAAGCCTTCTCCGTTATGCTTGCAGGTGCCGTTGGCTGGGGTTTAGGCGGTATGATGAGCTACGGAATGGTAGTAGGCTATGGTCGTGCCACCGATTTTGTTAATGTCTTTTATGGTCTATTGATGCTCTTCGTTATAGGTGGCCTTTACGGTTTTATTGGCGGAGGTTTTTTCGGTTTTGCACTTTTAAATCCTAAAAAAACAGAAGTGAAGTGGTCCAGACTGATTGTAGAAATGGTGGTGAGTGGCCTTGTTTTTTATTTTTTTATGATTGAGCAATTTGGCTGGAATATGACACCTCCAAGAGCAGAACATTGGGCCATTTGTTTTGGAATGGCCGTTGCACTTACCTCACATCTAATCAGAAATAAGCAATATGCACCATTGCGTGTCGCTGTTTTTGCAGGATTAGGCGGTGGCTTTGGCTTCGCTTTTGGTAATTTTCTTCATGTCCTTGGTCGTGTTTCAGAAATAGATTTTAATTTCTGGAATGTAATGGAATATTCTTTAGGATTTTTTGGTGGCTTGGGAATGGCTTATGGAGCTTTTACCGCAAAGTGGGAGGAAAATGAAGTAGAAGAAGTATCAAGCAATAATGAATTTCTGTCCTTACTAGGTGTTTCATTGCTCATTCCATTCATAGTGTGGCAGCAAAGCTTTAATTCGGAACGAATCACGGCTATGCTTGAAAAAATCAACTTTTCAGATTTAAGTTTAGGAGTCACTGTTTCCCTGTGGCTCTCTTTGGTCTTAATTTTAGCATTTTCAGTGTTTTATTATAGGAGAATTAAAGCTTTAAATACAGGCAAGTTCCCATACTCAGAAATCAAGATTTTGTTTGTCGGTCTTTTCTTTATTTATATCATATTTTCTTGGCTTATTACTGGGGCGTTTTTGAGTACTTATCGTATTGAACAATATCTCTATTTAGTCAATTTTGTCATCATTATTTTACTTATAAATAAGGCAGAGGCCTCTTTTACTTCTGTTGAAATGAATGTAAAAACTTGGCTAATTGGTTTGGTTGGGGTTGTGCTTTTGATAGCCATTTTTGCATTGGTCGCCATTAATACACATGGAGAAATGGATCATTCACAGAAAAGATTTGGTGGAGAGGAAATAATAGTTAAAGCGGAATAGTCATTTTTCAATCCACTAGATATATAGAGTAGAATAATTAGCAGAGGCAATGATTATTAAAAATCCCAAGTATTTAATGCTTGGGATTTTTTGTTTTAGAAGGCCTTTTTAAGGGCTCTAATCAACTTGACTTTGAGGCATAATTATGGAAACTTCTCGAATTAAATTAAGATTCTAAGCGTAGTATTTGCAATCCTAATCGTTTGTTTTAATGCCGTTTGTACAAAGAGATTTACTATTGATTTATAAGTGTTGTATTTACGCTGCTAACGTGGTCAGTTTGTATCAAATCTACTTTGTATTCGGCGGCTTTGATATAATTTTTACTATGATCATAAAGCCCTAGTAAATCGGTGAAAACCATTATGTTTTCTTTATGAATAGCAGTGACCAGTTCTTGATTTACTATCGACCATTTAACATCAAATGCATATGGTTTCAATGTTTTTTTCTTGATTAATAATTCATTTGGATGACTTAAGGATGGCATAACTTTTACATGTTTATGAGTAGTTTTTAATGCCAAAAGAAATTCATCCGATCCATAAAAAACGGCATTCTTAAGTAAGTTATACTTTTTGAGTGCTTTGATAAGGGGGGCAGCTAATACATCCTTACAATCCACATAAAGGTTGGTTTTTGATTTATGAAGTGCATTCCACCTGGATATTAAGGAAAGTGTTTCTTCCAATGTTGGGATTTTTTCGGAGTCAAATTTCTCGCCGAACCCTTTTCCTGCTGATAAGGCTTTCAATTCTTCTAAAGTAAAATCTTTCATTTTGCCTTTTCCATTTGTAGTTCGGTCTAGGCTTCCGTCATGTAAGATTACCAATTGCCCATCTTTGGTGGTTCTCACGTCAATTTCAATATAATCAACACCAATTTCTAAAACTTTCTTAAATGTAGCTAAAGTGTTTTCAGGGGCTACTTCTGAGTTTCCTCTATGGGCAGAGACTCGTAAATGATGCACATATTCACGAGCCTCTAAACTACTATTTTTTACTTTAAAGCTGTTTTGAGCGGATGTTTGTAAGCTAAATAAGAAAAATAATGAAACAAAAGTGGCAGCTTTATTACAAAATGTCATTGTTATAAAACTTTTTAGTGCTATTCTTTTTCAAAAGATGATTAAAGTACTTTTCAAGTACTATGGCATAATCTTCAGACATTTCTGTATCGCCAATATTGGAGAGCAACTCCTCCAATTCCTCTTTCGAGATATTGTTTTTGAGGAGTTTATCTATTAAGTACGCTGGACGTGACGATGTCATTTCTTTTGTATTTTTATTCAAAAACCACCACAGGCTCTCCCTATTTTTTACAGTACTTTGGCACCGTCGGTCATAAATACCCGTGTGCTTACTGTAAATGAACCACCCGTTGGACCTTTGTATTTCATGTCAACATAAAATGCCTGAAATCCTTTTTGCGGATATGCTTGGGTCAACTTGATATTTGGTAAATCTTTGAGTTTGATATTTTTACTTATCCATAAATTATTTCTAAAGTCTTTATCACTAGATGTCGTTTCCCATAGCGTGGCTTCAACTAGACCATTCGGGTCTGGATTAATCAAGAGTTCAGCTCCATAACTTGTATCATTGATGGTCCAAGTGCTTACAGGATAAGTTTTGTTCATAATAGTAATACCAAAAAACGCACTTAGGGCTTTCAAAGCTTGTTCTCCTCCACCAAGATTATGCCCTGCATTTGGCACATAATGTATCATGTTTTTGCCCGGTATTTCAGTAAAATAGTGCTTTATAGCGTCAGCTGTCCAATATTCATCATTGGTGCCAATGAAAATCATTTTCGGTACGGTCATGTTTTTCCGGTAAGAAAAAGGATCTATCATCGCTGTAAGTGCCTTGCCGTCTTCTGTCTCGGTACCCTGTGGAATTCCAAGTTTGACGTAGTCTTCTATTTGGATACTATATTCGCCATAGGTGGTGTATTGATAATTTAAGGTGGCTGGCATGTTGAGCATATCTATCACCATCGGGCCAATAGCCTTTACACGTTTGTCGTCAATAGCCGAAGCCAACCAAGTAGTCCAACCTCTTTTTGAAGCCCCTGAGATTACAAAATTATTGACATCAAAATTGACTTTTTGTTTGGTGAATTCCTGAACGGCATCCATACTTCTAACGGCAGATTTCACCATTGGAAACAATAGCGGCCAGGAGTAGTCTTTGTCTTGTTTAAACTGATGCAAAGTATATGAAATTAGTGCATCTTCTGTCAAATCGCCATAGAGTGGTTGGTTAGGGACCTGTCTAATAAGTGCCACAACAGCCTTATTCCTTACGGCTATTTCTGCTAATGGTTGCCATAAATCATCTGATTTGCTCCAGTTAGGTTGTTCTTCTTTGTTAGAACCTCCAGTAATGAAGAGCAAGGCACCATCGTAAAGTTTATTCTTAGGTATGAATATCGTTAATTGGTGTCTCCAAGTGTATTGACGCCATTTTTGAGATGTAAGCAGTAGGTGGTAAGCGGTTACATTTTCCAGAACAATAGAGTCTTTTAGCTCCCAATTGTAGGTTTTGTCGCCATTATTAATATAGTTTTCCAGTGCATTTTCTGGCGTAATCTTTTGGGCATAAATAACATTGCTCATGATCATCAAAAGCAATAAGCCAAATATAGATTTTAGAACACTTTTTTTCATAGATAAAATATTATAAGAAATTATTTTGATGAAGGTTTCGGACTTTCTTTTACTAATTCCAAAGCTTGATTGATGTAGGTATCGCCGGTCATCTCGCCCAAGCTCGTTCTACTGACGTATTCATATCTTTTAAAACTATTAAAGTCTTCTTTAGTTAGGATATAGCCAAATGCATCGTTTGCCAAACCGAATAAAAATGGAAATTTGGTAGGCATTTTACGTTTCAAATAAAATCCAATATTGGGCAAAGCCTCACCAGGTATGGTTAATATTTGAGCGGGACCGATGTTGATTAAATTTATTTGTGTTTCTACATAGTTTTCCTTTCCAAATTCGTAATTCAGGGGTGATTTTTTTAATATATATCGCATGATGTCCGATTCTATCAATATTTCTAATTGTTTAGAAACACAAAATATAGAAGGATTTTCAACGGTTGGTGCATTTTCTATGATTCTAAGCGACTCATCGCCTAAGAGTTGACCAATTCTTATGCATTCTTCCCAGGTATTGGCCTCTTTGCCATTTTCCAAGCGGGTGTCTGCGGTAACCATTCCACCTTGTGCTCCATTCAAGAATATCGCCATTCCACCACCTTTACTTTCAATGCGATCATAAAGTGGACCACATAGATCTGGGCTGAGAATGCCTCTACCTGATCCTAATACTTCGGGGTGAATGGCGTAGTTAACGAGAGTAGCTATTTTTTGACCTTTTTTATTTCCTGTAGTTGCAATAGCCTGTATCACTCCACACCGAGGATCATATAGAGCCGGAGCATAATAATTATAAGCAATTTTGCCTTTGGCATCGTCCACCGCAATTTTTAGAGAAGCTGGTTCAAGGTTTTTGACTGCCTCATTCACAGCATCTGCTATCTGAGCAACACACCAATCTAAATATTTTAAGTCGGCATAAGATGTACCGGTTTCATCAGGAAAACCGTAGGCATCCGGTGCACTGTGTGTATGTGTTGCCGCTATGATTATATTTTCGGGCAGAATGCCTTTAATTAAAGCACGAGATTTATTTCCCAATACCGAAGTCCAGCCTAAGTTATCGACACTTACAATGGCTATGCGGGTTTCACCGTTTTCTAAGACTAAGGCTCTTGCAAAGAGGTCTCCTCTTTTTTCGGTAACAGGGTTGGGTTTTCCTATTCCACCAGATACTGGCAACAATGGGTTTGGTGTGATGATTCTCTTGGCTGCACCTACTTGAAGTGTTTGAGCAAATACTCCGAAAGATAAAAAGATGAGGCTGAGCAAAAAAGTGTAAAAAACGACTCTTTTTTGGGGATATATAAGCATAGAAAAGAAATGGTAAGGTTGAATGAAAGCAGCTTAAGAATGGTTTGAATTAGAAAGAAATTGGTAGCTTCAAAATATCCACTACCAATTTAATTCTCAATTCTATACGCTAAATTTTAATGCGTTAATAAGCCGTTACCATGGTTTGCCAGTTCCTTGTACAAGCCAAGGTTTTGACCAAGGGCTATTTTTACCGTCAGCCTGAGAGAAATTTGTTGTTTCCAGTTTATCCAGAGCTGCATTCGCGTTTACTTTGTTGATGTTTAGCTCATCTTGCATATAATAAAAACGTAAAGGTAGAGCTTGTCTTTTAGCAGATGGGCCAGCCTTAAGAGCTGGAAGTCCAGTTCTTCTAAAGTCAAACCATGCTTCCGTGGCCGCCGTCCAGCTAGCAATCCATTTTTGTTCCATGATTTGTTTCAGCGTGCCATCATATGCTACACCAGTATTTGTTAAATAAGTAGCGGACGAGTTTCCTACCCCCCAAGTGGTCATAGATGCTTTTACGCCAGCCTCATATAGAGATTTTGCGTTTCCAGCTGACCATCCTTTCAATGAAGCCTCTGACAAGATAAAGTTTACTTCTGCTGCTGATATCAATCGAGCCTTTAAAAGTGGTCCTGTGGCCTGCTTATACATGCTATTTAAGAAAGAAACATGTGGATTGAAAGACGTTTGACCAGGCGTTGGATTGAGGTTATATGCCGATGGTAAAGCAGAGAAACTTGGTGGTAAACCCACATATTCAGGATCTGTGTCTAAAACTGTATTTCCAACTTTATCAGGAGAAAGTAATCTTTTGCCATCTACTATTTTGTCCGTTCCTGCTGGTAAGGTTGCGTCTACTACTAAAGGTACTTCTACTTTATTGGCCCATACCGCTATTCTTGGGTCTTTGAGCGATTGTAAAGTCTCTATCAAAGTAGATGCCATTTTTATTCTTCTATAGTTACTTCCACTGGCATCATAAACAGCATTTGCTGGCCATGAAGTACCATCACTTGTTCCAGGGAAACTCATGGTGGCGTCATCTGAGTTTGAAAGAATTATTGGATATTGAGCTGCATTTCCAACTATCTTTTCAATTCCAGCTTTAGCTACGTCTGGTTTTTTGGCAGAAATACGCATATAGTATCTCAAGGCTAAAGAGTTGGCCATTTTTCTCCATTTAGCAGGGTCACCATTATAGTATACATCTACGTTGTCTACTATACTCGTATACTCTCCTTTTGGTTTTGAGAGTAGGGTATTTGCTTTTTCCAAATCGGCTAATATGCCCGTATAAATTACCTCTTGGCTGTCAAATGAAGGTAAGATATTCTCTAAACCGCCTACTTCTCCTTTTAGGGCATTGGTATAAGGTGCATCAGACCAAAGGTCAGTAATAAGACCAAAATTAAAGGCTTTCATTACCAAAGCTACACCTTGATGAAACTCAAGATTTAAAGCTACCGCTCTGTCATAGAATAAAGCATTGTTTCTAAGTATATCATAATGAGCATTCCAACTTTGGTTTCCACCCCAGTCGTAATCGTTATGGCCTCCAGACCAAGCATCTTTTTGAGTATGCTGCACTACGCCAGCGATGTCCTGATAGCCATAATTAACATATAGTCTAGCCGTTTCAGTTAAAATTGTTGGCATGATCAGGTTGGGGTTCACCAAGTCTGGCTGAACACCATTTGGGTTGTAATTTACTTCTGTGAGATCTTCACAAGAAAAGAACGAACCCATCAATATAAATAAGACGATAATATTCTTCTTTTTCATGATATTAAATGATTTAAGGTTTAAAATGTTAGATTTAATTTAAATCCAACTGGAATTACCCATGGGGTTACATTGTATCTTTCAATACCCTGCTTAAACTGTGTACCCGCCTGTGTACCTGCTTGAGGTTGGAATGCCATTTCTGGGTCTATGCCTATCTTGGCAGCAGTCCAAAGAATGATGTTTCTGCTATACACAGAAACAGATGCGTTTTGTAAACCAAGCTTTTTGGTTACATCCCCTGTGATATCATATGCAAATGACACCTCTCTCAATTTGACAAATGAAGCGTCAAACGTAGCAGCTCTTGTGAAATCCCATGGGTAATTGTCGCCATAAGGGATATACTTTGTGCCAGTTCCTCCAAGGTTTTCAGTATATCCTTCTATTTGTCCTTGAGCATTATATACCGCTAGTACACCAGGATTGAACACGCCATATGGATAAGTATTTCCACCATATTCAAATGGATATCCACCGTATTCTTCCGTAGGACCACCTACGATATTAAATTTATTTCCATTGACCTTAATCAGTTCTTCTTGGTTTGCTACCAAATAATTACGAAGGGCATCACCCGTCAAACCATTTGGATTAATAAGGTTATCCAAGAATCTTTGAGACTTAAGATCTGATTCTCCATATCTGTAAGTTTGAGAAACAAAATCACCACCTTTTCTCCAGTCAAAGGTCATATTTAAACTCATCTTCTTATAGGTCAAAGATGTTTGCATTCCCAAAATAAAATCTGGATTAAAATTTCCAATTTTCGATCTTGTATTAGATGCTTTAATGGCCTGCCAAGAACCATTTTTGTCTAAGATAGGATAACCATAGTATGGGGAAGACTCGTCCGTAACAGTAACCAATTCCGCGTCATAAATGTCACCTATTTTTTCACCTACGTAGGTCCATGCTCCACCTTTTGCGTCTGTCCAAAGTGTGTAGAAATCTAAACCATCAGAAAGACTCTTAATAGTCGTAGAGTTTTTATAGAAATTAGTCGTTAAATCTAGTCTCCATCCGTTTCTCTCAAAAGGTGTACCGCCTAAGCTAAACTCCAATCCTTTACTTACCAGAAGTCCAGCATTGATATTCTTTGAGGTATATCCTGTTGAAGAAGGAAGTTTAGTTGGAATAATCTGGTTTCTGTTTTCCACAGTGTAGTACGTTCCAGAGAATCTAAGTTTGTTTTGAAACATCGTCAAATCCACGCCAACCTCATAAGAGGTAGAAATCTCAGGCTTCAAATCTGGTAAAAGTATAGTTCCTGATTTAGAAAGTCTTGTTACACCACCCCAAGCTTCATTATTGGCTAAGGTATTGATCAAAGTATAAGGGTTGGTGTCATTTCCTACTTGTGCTATACCACCTCTAAGTTTCAACATATTGATGTTATTAGAAGAAACAGGGAAGAGTTCGTTAACAAGGAAACTCAAAGAGGCTGATGGATAGAAATAAGATCTGTTAGCTACTGGCAATGTACTAGACCAATCGTTTCTAGCAGTCAAATCTAAATAAAGCATATCCTTGAATCCAATATTTGCCATTCCATAAGCACTGTATACCACTTTATGAGATAAACTGCTGAAGTATGACAAGTTAGCTGGTGCAATATTTTGTAAAGTGAATAGGCCTGGTATAATCAGTCCTGTACCATTTCTACTGGCATTGCTCACGTCCGTAAATTTAGAGTCTCTTGAGTTAGCTCCTGCCGAAATTGATAAAGAGAAGTCCTCCATACGTTTAGCGTATGTTGCTAAAACGTCAACGTTTCTTTCGTATCTGCCTAAGTTAATTAATCCATAAGCTCCACGTGGTTCTTTATCGTAGCTACGACCAATTGTAGTCTCTCTATTTTCTTTATAGGTATCTAAGGCATATCTGGCCATTAAATTGATATTTGGAGTAAGCTGATAGTCTGCTTTTATGTTACCAAATAGTCTATTTCTTTCAAATGCATTATTAACTTCATAAGCCAAAAAGTATGGGTTATTGAAATTGCCAATGGACTGTGATTTTTGTTGAAGTCCCTCTTGTCCAGGAACCCAGTAATCTTGCATGTCTAAAATATTAATATGCGGAGAAACAGCATAAGCCCACTGAAGAGGATTAGCTCCTCTTTCACCTGCAGGGCGGTTATTAGAGTTGTTTCTGCTCATATCTAAAACAGTGGTCAAAGTAAGCTTTTTGCTAACTTTCATAGAGGTATTTATGGCCAATGAATTTTTGAAGAGGTCAGAGTTTGGAATAATACCTCTGTTGGTCATGTTTGAATACGAAACTCTATAATTGATTAAGTCAGTGCTATTGGCTATCGAGATACCATTTGAAGTGGTAATACCCGTTTGAACAAAATTCTTAACATTATTTGGATAAGAAACCAAAGGAGTAGGAATCGGATTGCCATTGGCATCTTTAGGGCTATTCCATTGTACCGCATTATATCCTTTGTCTAGTTCAGGACCAGAACCTCCGGCAGAACCTTCATCTATATATAATACCCCACCTGGGTAAGGATTATTGGTAGGTGTAAAAGGTAAAACTCCAGTAGCGAACTTGCTATGCATATCCAAAAACTTATAAGGATTATCAAAGACCGTGTTAGTACTTAAATTTACGGTCATCTTGTTGTTTTTGGAGCCATTTTTTGTGGTAATTAATACGACACCATTACCGGCTCTAGAGCCATATAATGCCGCTGCACTTGGACCCTTTAGAATGGATACGCTTTCTATATTATCAGGATTTATATCTGATATGGCATTTCCGTAATCTACTCTATTGTCGCCACCTATTTGGCTCACATTGTTAAGTGAATTGATAATAGGTACACCGTCAATCACAAACAAAGGTTGATTGTCGCTAGATAGTGATTTGGCACCACGGATAATCATACTTACCGATGAGCCTGTACCACCCGTAGAGTTGATGGCAACACCAGCTACTTTGCCAGACATGCCATTTAAAACGTTCTCAGTGGTTACTCTATTCATGTCTTTTCCGTCTACCTTAGCTACAGAATAACCGAGAGATTTTTCTTCTCTTTTAATTCCTAGGGCAGTCACAACCACTTCATTTAAGGTGGAAGCATTAAGCGTCATTGAAACGTCTATTACGCTTCGAGTTCCTACGGACACTTCGATGGGATTATATCCCACAAACGAAAAAATCAGAGTAGCGTTGGCATTATCTAGGGCAATCGAATAAATTCCGTTTGCATTTGTTGTAGTGCCTTTGTTGGTACCTTTCAACACCACGTTTGCTCCGGGAATAACTGAGCCATCTTCTTCGGCTGTAATTGTACCGGTAACTGTTCGGCTCTGGGCCCAAACATTTGAAAAACAAAGTCCAATTATTACGGTCGTAATAAATAAACGCCGTAACATACGATGATAAGTAGAGCGTAGTTCCATATTGTTTATATTTTAGAATTGATTATACTGTTAATACTTTTATTGTAAAAAAAAAGACTACTCCATATAATTTAAAATATCAAAAGTTTTTATTTTGTTTATGGAGGCCAATCATATAGGAAACTAAGGGGGAGGAAGAAAGTACAGCGTACTCGTAATCAAGTTATAAGCATCTACATAATTACTTTTTTGATATAGCTCAAAAAAGTAGCGTTTATGCAGCAGAGTTTGGATGAAAGGTTCGTGAACGATAGGCTATTCAAAATGCCTTAAATGGAAAGCAATAGTCTTAGCATTTTTAGGTTTTTTGCCTCATAGTTGGCTTATAATAAGGAGGTTTATGGGTGCTTAAAAAGCGGAGGACAAATCCATATTTAACCTCAAATATTGCTTGGCTTTTACGAGTTGATTTTTAACGGTGTTTTTCGAAATTCGCATTATTTCGGCAATTTCCTGATATGACTTTCTTTCCTCCACCACGAGTTTTAAAATCATTTTTCGTTTTTTAGGAAGTGTTGACATGGCAGAAAGCAACATGTCTATTTTAACTTCTTCTATATCTACGCCTGTATTTTGGTTCTCTTTAATATTTATCAAATACTGGTCTAGCATTTGTTGATTTTTGTTTAGCTTTTTCAAATGATCAAAAGCCATGTTTTTTAAGCAGGTAAAAAGATAGGCATTGAAGTTTAATTCAGGATCAATTTGATCTCTGCGATTCCAAATCTTAATAAATACTTCTTGGAGCATATTTTCGGCTTCCTCATTGTCTTTTAAAATAGAGGTGATAAACCTTAGTCCTGGTTCTCTGTAATAATCATACAATTGTGTAAATGCTTTAGAATCGCCTTCGGCAACTTTCTGAATTATTTCATTTAATGCTTCCATGGTAGTTAGAGATTACGGTGAAGGTAGATATGTTGAAAATGTCTAAAAAAAAAGGCAAATAGTAACAATTTGAAATTTCCATTTTATACTTCTTTATCAATTTTACAATACCCAAAAAACCAATTGATTGATGACAGAATTATATGTAGTTTCTAAACTTTCAAATGCCGTTTAGATAAATCCTATAATAAATTTGCGTCATTTTTGATAATAAGTATTCGCATATTGCGTAATTAAATCCTCAATTTACGCAAATGGCCTATAGTTTAACTTTGAGTTAGTAAACAAGGCCGATTTCTTAATGTTTAGTTAATATTGAGTGCTCTTTCTTGATGTCTTTATAAGATGAATCTTAAAACTTAATCTGGTTACTGTTGAAGTGATATGTTCGAGGTTTAGTGAAGATATTTTGAGTTTTTGAAGCTCCGTGAATAAGAAAAAAATCATATTTCGCTATCTATGAATAGTACCAAAAGTGCAAAGTGAAGTATTAATCCATATTTAGTGATGTAACATTATGCCAAATGAATTATTATAAGAATTGGATTTTTATCTTACTATTCCAAACCTCTATCGGTGCTGTTTCCCAGCAAGCCATAAGTAAGGAGGGTGCCTTAGTGAGTTCAAACCTTATTTTTGCCCCACAGGCCAAACATGTACACAGTAGCAGCATCGTAAATTTGCCGAATGGTGATTTTTTGGCGGTGTGGTTTTATGGTAGTGGTGAACGAACTTTCGACGATGTACAATTAATGGGAGCAAGGCTCAAAAAAGGTGAAACACGTTGGAGTGAACCTTTTCAGATGGCAGACACACCCAATATTCCAGACTGCAATCCAGTGCTTTTTTTGAATCAAGATAAAAAACTTTACTTGGTTTGGATTGCTGTTCAAGCCAATAAATGGGAGCAGTCTATATTAAGGTATAAAACCACCACAGATTACCTTAATCCAGGTCCTCCGAATTGGACTTGGCAAGATAATATTCTGCTAAAGCCTAGCGATGATTTTGCAAAAGAGGTAGTGAAAAAACTCAAAGAACAGCCAGATAGAGGCAAAGGATGGTCAGAGTATGCCCCTAGTTATGATGACATGATCATTAAAGCCAGCGAAGACATCACTAAAAGGAGTATTGGCTGGATGACCAGAATCAAACCTTTGGTCATGGACAATGGTAGAATAGTGCTGCCATTATACTCCGATGGTTACAATATGTCAATGATGGCCATTTCTGACGACAAAGGCACCACGTGGAGGCCAAGTTTACCATTGGTGGGGCGTGGACCTATACAGCCAGCTTTGGTTCAGAAAAAGAATAAAAACTTGGTGGCCTTTTTGCGTGACAGCGGAGATTACCCATCAAGGGTACATTACAGCGAATCTTCAGACCTTGGCGAGTCTTGGTCTATGAGTATAAAGACTGACATTCCAAATACAGCCAGCGTGGAAATGCTTGCTCTTGCCGATGGCCGTTGGGCATTTATTGGGAATGATTTACCAAATGGTAGAAATCGACTTGTGCTTTTTCTGTCTGACGATGAGGGCAAAACATGGAAGTGGAAAACGGCACTTGAAAATGTAGAGCCCAATGCTGGTGGATTTTCTTATCCAAGCTTAATACAAACTTCCGACGGCCTATTACACATAACGTACTCACACCATTTACCAAACAATAATAAGTCTATTAAATACGTGGTTGTTAACCCAGCTAAAATTTCAAATAAATGATTATGAAACGACTCCTATTACTTTTAGTATTTTGTTCTTTTTTAGATATCGCTTTTGCACAAACTAAAAAGCCCGTTTACTTAGACAAACCATATGCTCAGGACTTTGCCATTAAGTATTATGGACAGGGTTCTTTCGATAAAGTATTTGCTGATAGAAACGGGAATATTAAAATTTTCTCAGACAAAGGTATTTTAACACCCCATGATGGCCAGTTCCTTTACCCTGGCACTCTATTGGCCGATAAAACCTATAGAACCATTCAGCCTAAAAAAATAGCAGCCTTAGGCGTTTACAAGAAACAATTTGTGCTTCTGGATGACATCGCTATTCTGAGCAATGCTTGGGCTGGAAGTTTGTTTTCTAAACATGATTTACCTAAGGCGTCTATTTTTGAAGCCGGTAACGACTTTGGATTTTTGATTTCAGATAAAAAGAATCTGCATTTTGTAAAGAATTCACAAACAATCTGGAAGTTGAATTTAGAAGGAGATGAAGTTTTAGATATTAAATTTTTAGCTTCAACCAATACTTTTGTGATTTTAGGTAAAAAGGCGGTCTATACTTTTTTAACTCCATCCAATACATTTTCTAAGCTTTTAAGTGGTTCTGATTTAACGGCTTTTGATATCAAAGGCAATGATTTAATCCTGGGTACTCATAACGGTTATTTTGAGTACAATCTTGTCACAAAAAAACAAGGTGCTCTGCAACAAAGATTGCCATGGACAGAAATTACAGCGGTTAAAGTCATTGGTGATAAAATATGGTTTGGAACATCAAAAGGTGCTTTCGCAAAACGTGCAGATGGCAAGTTTGATTATTATAATGGAGAGCGTTGGTTGCCGAGCAATAACGTCATCCATATTTCAGATGGTCCAGAAGGTTCCGTTTTGGTATTGACTGATGCAGGTTTAGGCCAAATTTGCTTTAAAAAAATGACCTTGGCCGACAAGGCAGATATGTTTGATAAACAAGTGCGAAGCCGACATATCAGAAATGGTTTCAATGCCACGCTCACTGGAATGGAAAAAGGGAATATTTCTACTGGATATTTAGACGATTCCGACAACGACGGACTTTGGACTACCATGTATATGGGTGGAGAGATATTTAGATATGCCAGCACCAAAAGTCCAGAAGCACTCGAGAATTGCAGAGAGTCATTAGATGCCATGGAAAGGTTATATACTATCAACGACGTACCGGGTTTCCCATCCAGGTCTTTTGAGCGTAGCGGATTTATTGAAAAACTTTCTGATCCGGAACGTTGGCAACATGCCTCAGACCCTGAGTGGGACTGGAAATCTACCACGAGTAGTGATGAGGTGATTGGTCATGTATTTGCTTTTGGAGCTATGGCCGAACTTATACCAGATCCTGATATGAAACGTAGGTCTATTGTGTTACTCGATACACTTATGTCGCATATTGTTAAAAATGATATGTATTTGATTGATTTTGACGGTAAACCTACCCTTTGGGGGCGTTGGAATCCAGAATATGTTAATTCTTTTCCGACAAACATTGGCGATAGAAAACTGAACTCGTCTAATATCATTGCGATGCTTCAAACGGCGTATCACTTTACCAAAAAAGAGAAGTACAAAGAGAAAGCCTTGGAACTGATGTACAAGCATGGTTATTTGGAAAATTTGATGCTTTCAATGAAAGAAATTGCTTCGGCAGGAGAGGGTTCTGATGATAAAAGTAAAATGCTCTCAGATGCATGGAATCACTCAGACGATGAAATGTATTTCGTAGGATACTGGGGTCTGTATCGCTATGCTTTTGATGAAGCCTTGAAAGCCAAATATAAAAAGGCCATTATAGACCATTGGGAAGCCGAAAGACCAGAAAAAGAAGGAGCTTGGAATATTTTTACGGCCATAACGGGCACACCAAATTTCGATTTGGATGAGGCTGCTTGGTATCTTAGAGAGCATCCTATTGACCTCATAGGTTGGGATATAAGTAACAGTCATAGAAAAGACATTGATAATTTGGCTCCTAATTTTAGAACACAGACTACCAAAGAGGTACTTCCACCTGATGAAAGACCCATACAAAGACATAATGGTAATATGTTTAGACTAGATAGAGTTGGTCAAAACGGAACTTTAGAGTACAGTGCTGGCGACATTTGGCTTTTGCCTTATTGGATGGGAAGATATCTAGGGGTTATTAGTTCTCCGCAGAAATAATGTGGCCTTTGGCGTCTTATCTATGTCGTCATTTCTACTTCACTCTGCTTGATATGTTGATAGTGATAGGTTATTATTGGTGGGAGTAGTACCTGAATAAAAGTTCGGAGTGAGGTTGACCACAATTAGAACTTGAATAATTCTAAAGAAGAGGAGGCTGTCTCATATTAGAGAGATGGCCTCCTTTTTGTTTAACCCGGTCTATGCAATGGTGAATCGTAATGAGTTTTAAAGTGGAATGAATGGGTTTAATAATTGATTTGAAGCAATTTAGCTACGGTCCCGATAAAATCGCGAGATTGCCTAATGCATAAAGCGGGTTTAGATATTTATGGCAAAGAGATTAATACCATAATTGTGTAAGAACTTCGAGAAATTGTGTAAGACCAATTCAAAGAAATCATTGTTATTTTGTAATAATGGTTTTCATCATTCTTTTTCGATGAGATAATTGTCTATTTTGAAGTATTGAAAAAACTAATCGCCATATCGCTAGCCTCACTGATGCTATTCAGTCACATGGGATTTACATTTGCCACCCACTTTTGTGGTGGTCATGCTGTAAAATCAGAGGTGGGCTTTGGTCAACATAATTTGGATTGTGGAATGTCGTCGATGGACGTTGACAATGCAGTAGTTCACAACGGACAGCCATTTATTTCAGAAAACTGCTGTGCCAATCTTGTTTATCAGCTTGATATTCAAGATGATTATCAATCCACGAGAGAACAAATAACCGTAAACCCTGATTTTAGCATTGCATTTGTTTACACTTTTTTCAATATTAATTTCCCTTTATTAGAAGGTCATAATTTTTATACCAACTATACTCCACATCCTCTAATAAAACAAGACGTCCAGATCTTGTTTCAATCTTTTCTTATTTAATAAACTATCATAGAATAGGTCTGTAAAGACAGACCATAAGGCATGACTATGTCTTAAAACATTAATTACTTAATGTTATCTAATGATATGTTAAATAAAATAATCCGATATTTTCTTTACAACAAGCTTGTAACCCTCTTATTTCTAGCTCTTATAGTGGGCTGGGGCATAATAACCGCACCTTTCGGTTGGCAAACAGGTTTTCTGCCTTCAGACCCCGTTCCTGTGGATGCCATACCCGATATTGGAGAAAACCAACAGATTGTTTTCACGCAATGGATGGGTCGTTCTCCGCAGGATATTGAGGACCAAATTACTTACCCACTTACCACTTCACTATTAGGGATTTCAGGAGTAAAGTCTATCCGTAGTTCATCTATTTTTGGGGTATCCAGTATCTACATTATTTTTAATGAGGACATAGAATTCTATTGGTCTCGATCCAGAATTCTAGAAAAGCTTAATTCCTTACCGACTAATCTATTACCAGAAGGGGTACAGCCAGCTCTAGGCCCTGATGCTACGGCATTGGGACAAGTATATTGGTATACGCTAGAAGGGCGGGATAAAGATAACAACCCCACGGGAGGCTGGGATTTACACGAGATTCGTTCCGTTCAAGACTTCTATGTTAAATACGGACTGAATGCTGTTGAAGGAGTGTCAGAAGTAGCTTCTATTGGAGGATACATACAGGAATACCAGATTGATGTGAATCCCGATGCCATGCGGGCTTATGGGATTCCTTTGCATAAGATTATGCAAGCCGTGAAAGAGTCTAACCGAGATGTAGGGGCTAAAACGATTGAAATAAATAAAGCGGAATACTTAGTAAGGGGTTTAGGTTACATACGTTCGGTAGAAGATTTGGAAAAAGCCGTCGTAGGGGTCAATCAAAATGTTCCTATTCGAGTTAAAGACATTGGCGTAGTTACACTAGGACCTGCTACCCGAAGAGGATTACTAGACAAAGATGGAGCTGAAGTAGTTGGTGGCGTAATAGTAGCCAAATACGGTTCTAATCCGCTGCATGTCATCAATGCGGTAAAAGATAAAATCAAAGATATTTCCAGCGGGTTGCCAAAGAAAACATTGGCAAATGGCGTAGAAAGCCAACTGACTTTAGTTCCTTTTTATGATAGAACACAGCTCATTCAGGAAACATTAGGCACTTTAGAGGAAGCTCTCTCACTAGAAATCTTAATCAGTTTATTGGTAGTGATGGTGATGGTCTTAAATCTGAGGGCTTCCATTTTAATTTCAAGTTTACTTCCAATAGCAATTTTGATGGTTTTCATCGCTATGCGATATTTCCACGTTGACGCCAACATTGTGGCTCTTTCTGGTATTGCTATAGCCATTGGTACCATGGTAGATTTAGGCATAGTTCTTTCAGAAAATGTAATTAAAAAGATGGAGGAAGCCCCTCCGTCACAAAAGCTCATTGAATCCGTTTATCTAGGTGCCTCTGAGGTGAGCTCTGCTATTCTTACGGCGGTAGCCACTACCATTGTAAGCTTTGTGCCTGTATTTACTTTACAAGCCGCAGAGGGTAAGCTTTTTACACCACTCGCATTTACCAAGACCTTCGCACTTATAGCGGCATTGATAGTGGCCTTATTACTGTTGCCAAGCTTTGCTCATTGGTTTTTTGGTTTTAAAATCAAAAACGACAAGGTGAAAAAATATGGCAGCTTTGCTTTAATTCTTATTGGTTTAGTCACATTCACCATGGGCTATTTCTTGCCGGGTAGTATTTTATTTCTGTACGGACTCATCGGTACAAGCAAAAATTACCTTCTTTTCAAGAATAAACAACTTCCCAAGATACCTGCCTTTGCTTTAAGGCATGGGGAATTAATTGTCTCACTTATAGCCGTTGTGTGGCTTCTGGCTAAATATTGGTTACCCTTGGGTGCTTCCACCTCTTTAATGACCAATTTCATTTTCGTGGCTATCATCGTGGGTGTCATAATAAGTATTTTCCTGCTTTTGGAGCATTATTATACCCGCATTTTAGGCTGGTGTCTGGAGCACAAAACCAGCTTTCTTTTGATTCCTTCGTTTCTAATATTTCTGGCTGCAAACATTTGGTTGGGTTTTAATTCTATTTTTGGATTTGTATCAACGGGTTTTGATAAAGTAGATATCAATATCCGTAATACGGTGATATGGTCTGGTATGTCAAATTCTTTTCCAGGAATGGGTAAGGAATTTATGCCCTCCTTAAATGAGGGAAGTTTTCTTCTAATGCCAACTTCTATGCCTCATGCAGGTGTAGCTCAAAACAAGCAGGTGCTTCAGCAATTGGATATGCTTTTGGCCAACATTCCTGAAGTGGACCTGGCAGTAGGAAAAATGGGTAGAGCTGAGACGGCATTAGACCCAGCACCTATTTCAATGTATGAAACCATCATCAATTATAAGCCAGAATACGCCGTAAATTCAAAAGGACATAGACAGCGTTTTATGGTGGATGATAATAACGATTTCATCACTAGTAGCAGCGATACACTTTCCAATCAAGATGCTCTGTTAAAAGGTATTAGTACCACAGATTTATTGACAAACCCAGACGGTGAGTACTTCAGAAATTGGCGTAAAGAAATTAAGTCAAGTGACGATATTTGGAATGAGATTGTTCGTGTAACCAAAATACCCGGCGTTACATCAGCTCCTAAACTGCAACCCATAGAAACACGACTCGTTATGCTCCAAACAGGTATGCGAGCACCAATGGGAATTAAGGTATATGGACCAAATTTAAAAACCATTGAGGCATTTGGAATGGAACTAGAAGCCATTCTGAAAGAAGTACCTTCTGTAAAACAAGAAGCCGTTTTTGCAGACCGAATTGTAGGTAAACCTTATATACATCTGAATATTAACAGAGATGCCATTGCTCGATATGGCCTCACCGTTGAAGATGTTCAAAAAACGATAGAAACAGCCATAGGTGGGATGCAGATAACTTCTACAGTAGAAGGTAGAGAAAGATTTCCTGTTCGGATTCGATATCCAAGAGAACTCCGTGACGACCCCAGCAGTCTAAAAAAAATCTATATCCCGACGCCAACTGGTGTTCAGGTTCCTTTAGGTGATTTGGTTGATTTGGAATATGTACAAGGAGCCCAAATGATCAAAAGTGAAAATACTTTTTTGGTGGGTTATGTGCTACTTGATAAAAAGGAAGGCTTTGCCGAAGTAGATGTAGTAGAAGCTGCTCAAGCACATATTCAGCGAAAGATTGATAACGGGGAATTGGTGGTTCCGTCAGGTATCAGTTATAAGTTTTCTGGAAGTTATGAGAATCAAATTCGTGCCGAAAAAAGACTGGCTGTCATTGTCCCTTTAGTCTTGGGAATCGTTTTCCTGATTTTATATTTTCAGTTCAATTCCGTTTCCACTTCTTTAATGGTTTTTACTGGTATTTCTGTAGCCTTTAGTGGTGGTTTTATCATGCTCTGGCTTTGGGGTCAACCCTGGTTTATGAACTTCGGTTTTTTTGGGACTAATATGCATGATCTATTTCAAATGCAAACTGTCAACCTAAGCGTGGCTGTTTGGGTAGGTTTTATTGCACTGTTTGGTATTGCCACAGATGATGGCGTGCTTATGGGAACATATCTTACCCAAAGCTTTAAAGAGAACAAGTATAGTAATTTAAAAGAACTCCGTCAGGCGGTAGTTATTGGTGGGCACAGAAGAATAAAAGCTTGTACCATGACCACTACCACCACTATCATCGCTTTGCTTCCCATCTTCACTTCTACGGGTAAAGGAGCAGATATTATGTTACCTATGGCTATTCCGGCATTTGGCGGAATGATAATCGACGTCACTTCTTATTTCATACTACCTGTACTTTTCTCTATAAGGGAGGAAAGGAAATTAAAAAAACTGAAATCATGATGAAATCAATTATTCATATCCTGTTCTTCGTTTCCTTATCAATATGCAGTCAAGGCCAGACTTTGGAGGAATATCTTAAAGAAGCGGCTGAGCATAATCCAGACATTAAAGCCGGATTTAGTGAATTCAATGCAGCACTTCAAAAAATACCGCAAGTAAATACGCTGCCAGACCCAACGGTTTCTCTTGGTGTTTTTGTGAGTCCAATTGAAACTAGGGTGGGTGCTCAAAGGGCAAAACTTTCCCTCAGCCAAATGTTTCCTTGGTTTGGCACTTTACAAGCTAGAGAAGATGCCGCTAGTTTAATGGCTCAGGCTAAATACAAGGAGATATCCGTGGCTAAAAATGAATTATTTCTAAACGTTAAACAGACTTATTTTCCAATTTATGAAGTCATGGAGCACATTAGAATCAATGAAGAAAACCTGAAAATCCTTGATACCTACAAACAGGTCAGCACCATAAAATATGCCAATGGGAAAGTTCCTCTTACAGATATTCTAAGAGTGGATATTATGTTGGAAAATGTGAAAACAGATATTAAAATACTTCATGAAAGTCTTAATCCACTTTATGTATCATTTAATAGACTCTTAAATAGAAATGATACTTTAATAGTACAAATTGAAAACCCCTTACTTCTCCCAATAAACGAGAATTCTATTGAGGCATACATAAAGACGAATCCATCTCTGCAATTGATTGATGCCAAAATAGAAGCAGAGATAGCAAATGAGAATTTAGCCAAATTGAAATCCAAACCAAATTTTGGAATAGGTCTAGATTACGCCATGATTTCCAAAAGAAAGGATGTGGAAATGGCACAAAATGGTAAAGATGTTTTAATGCCAATGGTTACGCTAAGCCTACCGATTTTCAAAAAGAAGAATGTAGCTTTTGTGAAAGAATCACAATTGATTCAAGTAGCACTTTCTGAAAAGAGAGAGGGGATGGAAAACAAACTTTGGAGTACTTATTCCACAGCATCTTTTGAGGTAGAAAGGGCCAAAGAACTTTATCAGCATTATCAAAACCAAATAGATAGAAATAGCCGAATCATAAATCTGCTCTATACGGCTTATGCCAATTCAGGAAGAGATTTTGAGGAGGTGCTTAGGGTGCAACAAGAAACACTTAAGTACGAAATGACTAAAGCTACGGTCTTAAAGAATTATCATTTAGCCATAGCTAAGATTGACTTTATTACTGCAAAAAATATTTTTTAACTTTTAACAAATCAATTTCAAAATGAAAAAAACAATTTTAACAAT